>NZ_RJNS01000002.1:0-300000 GCF_003943905.1 Streptococcus mitis | reverse complement strand
CCTTTTTCCTTAGCCTTGGTAAAAAAGGCAATCAAGAAATCAATCTGCAAGAGTGCCTCTCCACCACTAACAGTGATTCCTCCCTTGTCTCCCCAGAAACCACGATAACGAAGGGCTTCTGTCAAGACATCGTCTACTGTCCGTTCGCGTGATTTATTGGTCTCCATAGCCCATGTATCAGGGTTATGACAGTACTGGCAACGCATGTGACAGCCCTGCAAAAAGACAATAAAACGAATCCCAGGGCCATCTACCGCCCCAAAACTCTCTGTCGAATGCACCATTCCTGTCACTTGTCCATAGTCAATTGTTTCTTCAGACATATCGTCACCTTCCTTGAAACCGTTTTATAGTTTTATTATATCACGACTTGAGGGAAAAACAAGATTTTTGTCTATTTTTTAGAAAGCAATCTGTTTTTCACTTTCATTTTCATTTTTTAATGATCGAGTTCAAAATCAAAACCATACAAGGTTGCAAAATAGTCCTCAGGACGCTCTGCACGGCGGATTTGACGGGCTTTCCCTTCTTCGGTATAGAGGATTTCTGCCGAGCGTAGTTTGGCATTGTACTGGTAACCCATGGAGAATCCATGTGCACCTGTATCATGAATCACCAGTAAATCACCGATTTCTGTATGAGGTAGTTCGCGATTAATGGCAAATTTATCATTGTTTTCACAGAGTGAACCAACCACATCTACAACCTCAACTGGTCCGTCTGGATGGGTCAGATTGGTGATATGGTGGTAAGCTCCATACATGGCTGGGCGCATGAGGTTGACGGCCGAGGCATCCACACCTAGATAGGTACGGTAGGTTTTCTTTTTATGAGTTACTTTGGTAACGAGAACTCCGTGAGGTGCCAGCATAAAACGGCCCAATTCAGTGAAAATCTTGATCTGATCAAGACCTGCCGGCGTAAGGACTTCTTCATAAACCTTTCGCACGCCCTCACCAATCATAGCAATATCATTTGGCTCCTGGTCTGGGCGATAGTTGACTCCGATTCCGCCAGAAAGATTGATAAAGTCTAGCGAAATGCCCAACTTGTCCTTGATTTCAACGGCTAATTCAAAAAGCTGACGCGCCAACTCTGGGTAGTAGAGATGGGTGACGGTATTGGATGCTAGGAAG
This sequence comes from Streptococcus mitis, assembly GCF_003943905.1. Classification (GTDB taxonomy): domain Bacteria; phylum Bacillota; class Bacilli; order Lactobacillales; family Streptococcaceae; genus Streptococcus; species Streptococcus mitis_BC. The sequence continues at coordinate 298,864 of NZ_RJNS01000002.1, read as the reverse complement.
GAATGAATCCCAAAAGTCTTGGCTCCTTTTTCCTTCAAAATAGCAAAGGCTTCAAAAAGCTGGTCCTTGGTCATCCCAAACTTGGCTTCCCCAGGATTGTCCATGATGTCTGTTCCCAATTCAAAGACTCCACCTGGATTATAACGACAGGAAATAATTTCTGGAATGCCTGCCGCTCGCTCCAGATGTTCAATATCTTCAAAGGCATCCAAGTTAATGGTCGCACCCAATTCACGCGCATAGGCATACTCTTGGTCTGGGGTATTGTTAGAAGAGAACATGATTTCAGAACCCGGGAAATCCAGTTTGTGACTCATCAAGAGCTCTACATAACTAGAGCAGTCCACACCACAACCTTCCTCTTGGAGAATTTTCAAGATGGCTGGGGTTGGAGTAGCCTTAACTGCAAAATATTCTTTAAAGCCCTTGTTCCACGAAAAAGCTTGGTTGACCGCTCGAGCTTTTTCGCGAATCCCCTTCTCGTCATACAAGTGAAAGGGAGTCGGGAACTCTGCAACAATTGTTTCTAAATCTTCACGGCTGATAAATGGTGTTTTCATAAGCATCCTTCTATTCTGTTTGCAAAGAAAGGCTGGGACAATCGTTCCAACCTTTAGTTCTATCTCTTATTTGTCTTCGTCAAAGATATTCCCAATCTCAACATCGATGGATTGGTTCTTGACATCAATATTGGTAACCTTCAAGAGTGACTTGTAATCGAACTGCTTTTCACGTTCTTCTTGGGCATTGTCTGCAAAGACTGCGACACCAGCTAGTTCTGAGTCGAACTCACGCAAGAGACTAATCATCCCGTTGACCGTTCCGCCACCTTTCAAGAAGTCATCCACAATCAAGACACGACTGCCTGCCTTGAGACTGCGTTTTGAAAGGAACATTTTCTCAATGCGGTCACCACTAGAACCTGATACATAGTTGACACTGACAGTTGATCCTTCAGTAATTTTCAAATCACGACGCACGATAACAAAAGGAACATTCAGAACATTGGCAACCGCATTTGCTAGCGGAACACCCTTTGTTGCTACCGTCATAACCGCATCGATTTTTTGGTCCATAAAGCTCTTGGCAATGATACGCCCAATATTTTTCAAGATAGCTGGTGTGCTAAGCAAATCAGACAGGTAGATGTAGCCACCTGGCAAGATACGGTCGCTTTCTGAAAGTTTGTCACGCAAGTCTGCGATCATTTCTTTGGCTTCATGACTCGAGATTGATGGTGTAAAGATAACGCCACCACCTGCTCCAGTCACAGTCTGAATATGACCGATTTCGATTTCCTCAAAGGCACGCTTGATAATCACGATATCCTCTGAAATCGATGATTTAGCAGATTCGTACTTTTCTGCAAAGGTATTGAGACTGGTTAGTTTGTATGGATTATTAATCAAATAGTTGGAAATGACAACCATCCGATCACTTCTTCTTAATTTCATTTTTATTTACCATTCCATTTAATTTTGATATTTTATCCATTATACCATATTCACATAAAAAAACGAACATTATTGCGTAAAAAATGCTCGTTTTTCTTAAATTATTAATCTAAATCTGGTTTATAGAAGGAACGATTGTCCATAGCGAAGATTTTATTGGTCATCTCTCCTTTGTCCACCAAAGCTAGAGCCGTTGACATCATCATCATGCTGGCATCTAGATTGTCAATCATATGAATAATCTCTGCCTCCATAATGCGTGGACGAACTGGACTTCCATACTCCAGTAAGCCGTGGTGACTGAGGATGACATGGCGCAGTAGCACCACTTCTTCCCTAGTATCATCGATGCCTAGTTCCATAACTGTCTTGGTAATTTCGCTATCGATGAGGGCTATATGGCCGATGAGATTGCCTCGCACTGTATACTCCGTCTGGTCTGGTCCCGTCAACTCAATAACCTTGGCCAAGTCATGCAACATAATCCCCGCATAGAGGAGGCTCTTGTTGAGCTGAGGATAGATCTCACTAATGGCATCTGCCAAGCGCACCATGGTTGCTGTATGATAGGCCAAACCCGTCTCAAAGGCATGGTGGTTGGTCTTGGCAGCTGGATAGGAGTAGAATTCCTTATCATACTTGGTGTAGAGACTACGAACGATACGCTGCCAGACAGGATTTTCAATCTTAAAAATCATTTGCGACATGTAGTCACGAATTTCCTTGACATCGACTGGTGACTTGACCTTGAAGTCAGCTGGATCATTGGGTTCCCCAGGCTGAGGTAAACGAAGCGTGATTTGATTGACTTGAGGAGTGTTATTGTAAACCTCTCGACGTCCCTGCATGTGGACTACTTTCCCAGCGGTAAAGGCCTCAACGTTATGAGGTTGGGCATCCCAGAGTTTCCCTTCAATCTCGCCACTATCGTCCTGGAAGGTAAAGGCTAGGTAGTTTTTCCCTGCACGCGTCTGTCTCAGGTCAGCTGACTTGATCAGGTAAAAGCCTTCAAACAGCTCATCTTTTTTCATGTGACTAATCTTCATATTCTTCCTCATCTTCTTGGAAATGGAGTAGATCAAGCGCAGGCTCACCTTCTGATAACTCAATGTGACGGAGCGTCCGCTCGATAGCTGTAGTACGACGGTTTAATAATTCATCAATATTGCCAGAGGCATGTTGGAGATGCTTTTGTGCCTTGACCAGAATACCTCCGAACTTGCCAAACTCGGTCTTAACGCTGGCAAGAGTCTTGCTGATATGATCAGCACTCTTTTGGATATTGAGAGTTTTGAAGCCAACTGATAGGGAGTTAAGCAAGGCTGATAGGGTACTTGGACCTGCGACAATAATCTGCTCCTCCCGTCTTAAATCATCAAAGAAGACCGGATTGCGAACAATCTCTGAATAAAGACCTTCTGTCGGAACAAACAAGACTCCAAAATTGGTCGTCCGAGGCGGCGCTATGTACTTGCTCTTGATATCCTTGGCAAAGCGTTTAACACTTGCTAGGAGTGACTTGCGACAACGTTCAATCTCGTCCTTATCGCCTGCTTCATAGGCTTCTTCTAAGCGGTAGTAATCCGCCAGTGGAAACTTGGAGTCAATCGGTAAGTAGACATATTCCTGGTCACCCTGTCCAGGTAACTTGATGGCATACTCCACTCGTTCACTGGAGTTTTCAACTGTTGCAAATTCTCGTTCATACTGGGCAGGTGTCATGATATCTTCAATGATTTGCCCCAGTTGCAATTCACCCAGAATCCCTCTCGTTTTGGTTCCAGAAAGAACCTTGTTAAGGGCACCGACATCGCGGGCAACTGTCTGCATCTCTCCAAGGCCACGATTGACAGACTCCAGTTGCTTGGAAACTGTCTCGAAGGAAGCCTGCAAGCGCGTCTGTAAGGTTTTTTCTAACTTTTCCTCGACTGTCTGGCGCATTTGCTCCAGGCGTTGCTCATTTGATTCCTGCAGGGCTTGAAGGCGTTGGTCGGTCTTATCTCTGGTTTGAAGGAGATTCTCGTTCATCTCCTGTCTAACTTGAGTCAAGCCTTGGTGCAACTCCATTCGCACCTCCTGCAAACGGTCGCTGACAGCCACTTCTAAGTCTTTTTGATCTAGTTGACTGGCTTGTCTGGCTTGTTCAAAGCGATAATCCAGTTGATCTGATAGATTGTCTGCTTGATCATCCAAGCTCTTGGCTAGGTACTTGTCTTGCTTATCCTGCCTTTGCCAAATGAGAAAGAGTCCAGCTAGGTTGGCAATTAATAATAGTAATAATACAGTCTCCATCCTACCTCCTGTCCTTGCTATGCAGCACGACGACATAGCCATCTGGGCAAGTTACCGAAACTTCCCTATCTATATATTCGTTAGAAGCGTACACTTTTTTAAAGAAAAAATTCTCCTCTGTCAACTCATACTTGGCACCGAGAATGGTCAACTGGCTATCCCGAACCGGCATAAAGGCTAGATAATCGTAGTCTGAACGGGGCTCTAGCTGACTGGTCCCTTCTGGACAATAGGCAATCAAATTTTGCCCGTCCTCAATCGCTATCTGGCGCATATAGGGTGTCAACTTGGGATTGCTAGGCAGAAAGACATTAGCCAGCATATGGTCAATTCGACCACCCAAAGCCCCAAAAATAGTCACCTGAGCCTGAGGATTTTGTTCAAAGATGGTTAAGAGAACTAGTTCCAGATCGGTATCATCTTTTTCTGGCTGGGCTTGGACAAAATGCTGGGCTCGTTTTTGAATCACCTGTCGCTCTTCTGCGGTTACCGAATCAAAATCGCCAACTGCTAGAGCAAGAGGAAGGTTTTCTTCCAAGACCCAGAGCGATCCTCGATCCACACCGACAAAGCTATCAAAATCCGTCCGATAATGCCCACGATCTCCGCCGGCAAAAACGGCAACCCTAGTCCAGTTGTTTTCTGAGAGTTTGCACTCGTTCATCGACATCTCCCTTAAAGACATAGGATCCTGCTACAAAAACGGTCGCTCCAGCTTCTTTGGCTTGAGCAATGGTCTGGTCATCAATCCCACCATCGACTTCAACTTCAAAGCTCAAACCTTTTTCCTGACGAAGGGCAACTAACTCTCGAACCTTGTCCATGGTTTCAGGCAGAAAGGCTTGACCACCGAAGCCAGGATTAACTGTCATGACCAAGACTTGGTCAACTAGATGAAGAACCTGCTTGATAGCCTCAACAGGTGTACCTGGATTGATGACAACCGAAGGTTTGACACCGAGCGAACGAATTTTTTGGAGGGCGCCATGAATATGAGGCGTTGCTTCCACATGAATACTGATGATGTCTGCACCTGCACGCGCAAAATCTTCTAAATGATGCTCAGGATTTGTCACCATCAAGTGGCAGTCAAAGACCATCTTGCTATGAGGGCGAAGAGCTTCGACCACACCTGCACCAAAACTGATTTGCGGTACAAAATGACCATCCATGATATCGATATGGGCATATTCTGCACCAGTTGCTTCTAGGCGTTTGATTTCACGTTCAAAGTTGGCATAATCTGCTGCCAGAATTGACGGAGCAATCTTGTATTGAGACATAGGTTTCTCCTTATTTTGGAATTTTTTTGCTGACTTTTTTATAGGTTTCTCTGCGATTTTCAATCTCACTGAGAAATTGCAGGTAGTTGTCAAAACGGAAGCTGGCAATAGTACCCTCTTCGACAGCTGGCTTGACCGCACAGGACGGCTCATGGGTATGAGTACAAGTACGGAACTTGCAGTCTCGACTAACACTAGCAAGCTCTGGAAAGGCCTGATTGAGGTCTTCAGCCGTTGACACTTCATAATCCAGTGATGAAAAGCCTGGTGTGTCCGCGATTTTACCCCCATTGAGGTTGTAAAAACTAACAGCTCGAGTGGTATGACGACCGCGACCCAGACTGTCTGAGATTTCTCCTGTCTCGAGATTGAGGTCTGGTGCGATTTTATTGAGGAGGGTTGATTTTCCAACACCTGTCTGCCCCATAAAGACCGTCACTTTTCCTGTCAACAAAGGCAAAAGTTCTTCTTTACTAGTCACAAAGTCGTAACCAATGGCACCGTAAGTCTGCTGGTAAAAATCCAGCTCTCCCCTATCCTCCAGCAAGTCCATTTTGGAAATATAAACGATGGGATGAATGCCCTTGTGCTCCAAAAGAACCAAGAAACGATCCAGCAAATTGCTGTTGAAGTCCGGTTCCTTGACGGACATGATCACCACGGCTTGGTCAATATTGACAATGGGCGGACGGACCAGACTGTTTTTCCGTTCGTGAATTTTGAGGATATAACCTTCTGAATTTTCCTCCGCAGAAAAATCTACCCAATCCCCAACGTAAGGGGTATGGCCTTTTTTACGGAAATTCCCACGCGCGCGTGTTTGATAGACCTGGCCCTCACTCTCCACATAGTAGAATCCCGCCAAAGCTTTAATGATTTGTCCCTGCATCTTAGAGTCCTTGTCCTTTAAGTGCATCTGCTAGACTGGCAAATTCTTCTAAGCTGAGAGCTTCACCACGAACACTCGGTGACAAGCCCGCTTGATCCAAGGCCTTGGTCAATTTATCCTTAACTTCTTCAGTCTTGCCAAAGTAACCTGTCAAATTGTTCCATAAGGTCTTGCGACGATGAGTGAAGCTAGCCTTGGAAACCTTAAAGAAGAAGTTCTCATCTTCCACTGCTACAGCCGGCTCTGGACGGCGCACCATTTTTAAAATGGCTGAGTCCACATTTGGGGCTGGCACAAAGACCGTACGAGGCACGATGAAGGCAACCTTAGCTGTCATATAATACTGCACAGCAATAGACAAACTACCATAAGCCTTGGTATTTGGCTGTGCTGAGATGCGATCCGCCACTTCTTTTTGCATCATGACGACAAACTCACTAAAGGGAACGCCACTTTCAATCAAGTGCATGAGAATAGGCGTTGTGATATAGTAGGGCAAGTTAGCCACTACCTTAATTGGCAGATTAGGATTTTTGAAATTCTGGATATGTTGCGCCAAGTCAACTTTGAGAATGTCCTCGTTGACTACTGTCACATTGTCAAAATCACGCAGGGTATCTGCCAAAATCGGTACCAAACGGCGGTCGATCTCAAAGGCCATGACTTGAGCCGCACGCTCAGCCAAAAATTCTGTCAAGGCACCAATCCCTGGCCCTATTTCGATGACATTAACCTGGTCATCAATTTCAGCTGTATCCACGATTTTTTGAAGGATATTAGTATCCGTCAGGAAATTTTGCCCGAAGGACTTTTTAAAAGTAAAACCGTGACGCTCCAGCACTGCCTTGGTCACGCTATAATCTGCAATTCTCATTTATCTACTCTTTATTCCTCATTACTCTTAAAACCATTAAAATAAAAATTATACTTTCCTGTCTTATCTACATTCTTTTTCTTCAAGAATCTATTAAAATTATCCTTTTCAAAAACTATTGTATTATAAACATTTTCATTCTTAATACAAAATATATAATATTTGAAATTATTAGACTTTTGTATTTTCTCTAAAAATAGACTGTTCCAGCCAGAGAATAAACTTCCAGCAATAAATTCGGATTTATTTTTCTCCGTTATATAATTTTTACTGATACTTATTTTTTTATTATTTATTTTATCATCAACACCTATGCCGTACGACACTAATCCATTAATAATATCCTGATAGATTTCTTTCCTAATTTCTGACTTAGACTCTATTTCAAAAAACTTGTTGCCTAAAATATAGTTATCAGCTATAATTCCTTCTCGGGTATCAAACACAGTTCCATATTCTGAAACAGATATAGAATGAAATTGTTCATTATTGACATTAGCAAAATCATCCTCATTCGAATCTCTGAATGTGCCTATAATCGTGTTATTTAACAATTTTTTCTCATTTTCTATAGATAATTGACCATTACTGATACTACAGTTGATAAATTCACATTTTTCAAATGAATTTAAATCAATAAAATCAGCAGAAAAAGTACACTCTACAAAGCTCTTATCTTTAAATTTTACTTTTTCAATCTCATATCCAGTAACACCAAATTCAACATAACTGAAATATTTAACTTCCTTGGAACCAAATATTTCTTCCTTTTTCAAAGATATTATTTCTCTCATAACTGGTTTCAGTGCTGTGCTCAAATTATATTTCCAGTTCTCCGCCAACTCATTCCCAGGATTCTCTATTCCTTTTGGATATTTTATTGAACAAATTGTAGACAATACTTGAACAAAGTCAAGAGAAATATCTAATTTTAATATCTCATTCCATTCCTTTAATAATTTATTATACGTATCAATGATATATTCAATTTTTCCCGCCTTATAAAAGGGTAACTCTTTGGTCTTACTAATATCTGCAACAAGTTCTGTAAGTTGCTTATCATAATACTTCACAGTGTCTCTAACATTATCAGACACAGTATTTTTCTTATTTTCTCTACTTTGTTCAATAGCTTGATTCCAAGTAACTAATGTCGGCAACGCAATAACTATGCCCGCTAATACTTCTCCTTGGGATAAACTATTAAGAATTAAATTCTTACCCTCAAAAAGATTATTCATATATAAAATAATACCAACAATCACAACTCCGACTGCAGCAAAACTCAACAATAATTTACCATCCTTATTTTTCATACAGCCTCCTATTAACTTAAATACACTACCTTCATTTTAACATAATTCTCTACACTTTAGAGTCTTTCTCATAACTTTTCATAGCCTCTTCTACTTCTGCCAAGGTTACCCCAAATAACTCTAAGCGCTTGAGGAGTTGTTTGCCGTTGGAATAGCCAATTCGTAGAGCCTCTCCTAGATACTCTCTACGCCTACGACTGTCTGCTTCCGCTAGGAAACCTAGGCGAATCAAGTCACCACGACTGATGTTAAACTCGTTCTCGCTTTCAAATTGCTCTGTCACCTGAGTCAGCGCTGTTTTTAGATCTTCATAGCTGGCGTGTTCAATTCCCAGAGAACGTCCCTTGGACTTAGATTTGGGAACCGCTTCATCTCGCTTGAGAAAGGCATGCTGTACCGTTGGAATGGCCGTCATAATCATGCGCCGAATCCGCTCCCCATTAAAATCTGGATCGGTAAAGACAATCACTCCATGCAATTCATGCAGGCGCTGAATGCGTTCTATATCCTGATCATTGATTGCCGACCCCCGGGTCTCATAGGTTTCCACGTCAAAGTAACGTTTGAGATTGGCCGTATCATCGCGACCTTCGACTACGATGACTTGGGAAATTTTTTCTTTCATGATTATTTTTCCAACCCAAAAATACGCTCTGCATTGGCACTTGTCACAGTAGCTAATTCTTCTGCCGTCATGCCACGCAAGTCGGCAATAAAGTCGACCACATAGCGTGTGTAGGCTGTTTTGTTTTCACGGCCACGTTTAGGAATAGGAGCCAGGTAGGGCGCATCCGTTTCTACCAAAATCTTGTCTAACGGAAGTTCTCTAGCAGCCTCTTGGATATCCGTCGCTTTCTTAAAGGTCACCACACCTGAGAAAGAAATGGTCATACCAAGCTCGACAAACTTCTCAGCCCACTCCAAAGAGCCTGAAAATGAATGCATAATCCCACCACGAGGACCAACTCCCTCACTCTTGATAATCTCATAAGTATCTTCTAGCGCATCACGGGTATGGACCACAAAAGGCAAATTCAAGTCCTTAGACAGCTGAATCTGACGACGAAAAACCTGCTCCTGCACTTCCTTAGGTGCTGTCATCCAATGGTAGTCCAGACCAATCTCACCTAAAGCAACAACCTTGGGATGTTTTAGTTTTTCAAACAAGTAAGCTTCGACCTCATCTGTGTAAGTGCCTGCTTCCGTCGGATGCCAGCCAATAGTTGCGTAGAGTTGCTCATACTCATCTGCTAACTCTAGGGCTCGCTCAATGGTCGGTGTATCAAAACCAACAATATTCATCCGTGTCACACCCATCTCAGCGGCCAGGGCGAGTTCTTCTGCCTCGCGTCCTGCAAATTCTTCTACATTTAAATGTGTGTGCGTATCAAAAATCATCTCTTCTAACCTCATTCTTCCATCTATTATACCAAAAATAGCATCCCTCGGCTTGGAAAAATATCCAAAAACCAGTCATTCTCCCTTGACTGCCCTTTTTCAAAGCAGTATAATAACACTTATTGAAATTTTCATCAAAGGAAAAGAAAATGTTTAGAAAATTAAAATATACCTTTATCGGTCGACCACTCAAGTCTCTCACAGACGGCGAAGGGGGATTGTTGGGAAAAATGCAGGCACTTGCAATGTTATCCAGTGATGCCCTGTCTTCTATTGCCTATGGACCTGAACAAGTCATTCTCGTTTTAGTCAGTCTCTCTCCTCTCGCTATTTGGTGGAGCCTCCCTATCGGTATTTTTGTCCTCTTACTCCTCGCTAGTTTGACCATTTCCTATCGTCAAATTATTCACGCCTATCCTCAAGGTGGTGGGGCTTATATGGTCACTCGGGAAAATCTCTCTCCTGAACTAGGCTTGATTGCAGGGGGCAGCCTCCTTGTTGACTATATGCTGACAGTAGCCGTATCCGTTGCGTCTGGAGCTGATGCTATTACAGCAGCCATCCCTGCCCTCCATCCCTATAATCTTCATATCTCTATTTTCCTAGTCTGTCTGCTCATGCTCTTGAATTTAAGAGGCTTGAAAGAATCTGCCAGCTCTCTGATGATTCCCGTCTACCTCTTTATCCTCAGTACCGTCTTTCTCTTGCTTTATGGGTTCTTTCAACTGTTTACAGGTTCCCTAAACTATCAGGCGACTTCAACCATTGGACAAACTGTTCCGAGCCTTTCCATCGTTCTCCTACTAAGAGCCTTTACCAGTGGCTCTGCCTCTCTGACAGGGGTTGAAGCTATTTCAAATGCGGTACCATTTTTCAAAACTCCGAAGGAAAAGAATGCTGCTCAGACCTTGACCATCATGTCGCTCATTTTAGGTTTTCTTTTTGCGGGCATTACCTTCCTAAACTACTGGATGGGCATCACACCTCAACACGGAGAAACCATCCTCTCACAAATGGCCAAAGGCATTCTTGGTGATTCATTCTTTGGTCATGCTAGCTACTATCTCTTCCAGTTCTCGACAGCCTTGATTCTAGCCGTAGCTGCAAATACTGGCTTTTCAGCCTTCCCTATGCTGTCCTACAATATGGCCAAAAACAAGTACATGCCCCATCTCTTTATGGAAAAAGGGGATCGCCTTGGCTACTCCAACGGTATCTTAACTCTGGCCTTTGGGGCTATGATCCTTCTTCTCATTTTTAATGGGAATACTGAACGCTTGATTCCTCTTTATACTATCGGGGTCTTCGTTCCCTTTGCCCTTTCTCAGACTGGAATGATTCGCCATTGGAAAAAGGAAAAAGGAGCAAACTTTTTAAAACCTGCCTTTGCTAATATCCTTGGGGCCATCATTTGTTATGCTATTGTACTCATTTTACTCCTCTTTAGACTAGGTGATATCTGGCCATTCTTCCCAATTATCCTAGTTTTAACTTTCCTCTTTTTGTCCATTCACAGCCATTACCAAAAAGTGGCAAAACAACTACGACTCTACGAAGGAATTGAAAAGCGCACTTATGACGGCAACCTTGTCCTTGTCCTAGTAGGAAATGTTACCAAAGTCAGTGTCGGAGCCATTAACTACGCTCAAAGTATCGGTGATGAAGTGTTAGCCATGCACATTTCTACTAAAGAAACGGCAGAAAAAGACCAAGAAATTCTTCAGGAATTTGCCGACTACTTCCCAAATATCACTCTGAAGAATATCAATACCAGTTACCGCGACATCATCACCCCTAGTGTTAAGTATGTCAAACGAATCGCCCAAGAAGCTAAGCAAAAAAACTACACCGTTACAGTCCTTGTCCCACAGTTTATCCCTAACAAGCCTTGGCAAAATATCCTGCACAATCAAATGAGCCTCAAACTAAAATACGCTCTCAGATGGCACGAAGACGTCGTTGTCGCTAGCTACTCTTATCACTTAAAAGAATAAAGAAAAGGCCCTACCAGAACCAAAAAGCGTCTGGTGGGGCCTTTTTCTAAATCCAGCCACTATGCTTAACTAAAAAGCATGACTAGGAATATTATTGAATGTGGTTAGCTAAATCTTCTTGAGCTTTTTTGTTGGACTCAGTTTTTTCTTTTTGCCATTTTTCATAAAGTTCTTGGTACTGTTTCGCAGTCACGGGATCTTTTTGCAACTCAACATATTTGTAGTTGTCCGCATCCCCTTTATGTCCAACAAATGAGAAGGCTCCTGTGAACGGTACAGTCTTACGGAAGATTGGATTAGCTCCTCCACTTTGAACTGGCAGAAAGAGAGCACTATCTGTTAGCCAAGCTTGAACTTCGGCAAATTTCTCATAGCGAACCTGAGTGTTTTCAACTTCTTTATCTGCCTCATCTAACAACTTCTTGTAGGTAGAGAGACCGATTTTTTCCTTGACATCATTGTCTTTTCCTGGAGTCAAACCAAGGTTTTTTAACTGAGAACCGGAGTCTGGATCCAAGAGGTCAAGATAGGTCTTAGGATCAGAGTAATCTCCGCTCCAGCCTGAGATGTCAATGTCATAGTCCTTTTGTTCAGCTGTGTCAGCAAAGAAGGTTGCATTGTCTTTCTCGTCTGGAGAAAGTTGAATCACATCGATAACAATATTATCTGATCCAAGTGTCTCCTCAACCGTCTGCTTGAAAGAACTGGCTTGTTGTACGTCCAACTTAGCAGTCTGGTCCACTGGCATGTCTAAATGGATAGGGAAGGTCACACCTTCTGCCTGCAAACTTTCTTTGGCTTTGGCAAATTCTGCCTTGGCTTTATCAGCATTCAAGAAGGCAGGCTGAGCGTCGTTTAGATTGACATTAGCCCACTCTGAACCGTAGTTGACTATCTTTTCATTGACAGCATCTCCGAAGTTTTTCCCACCAATTTGAACAAAATTGCTTGGTGTGACTGTGTTTCGAAGGATACGGTCAGCTCCATCTTCTCCATTTGTCTGGGCAGCGTAGGCATGACGGTCAAAGGCGAAGTTAATCGCCTGACGGAAGTCCTTATTTTGCATAGCTGCACGAGAATCCGTCTTTTCTTTATCCGTCTGTTTCATTGTTTGATTGTAACTTTGACGGTTGACATTGAAGAGATAGTAGAAAGTCACAGCATCCTGAGGAGTATAGGTAATCTTATCTTCATTCCCTTTTTTCAACTGGTCAAAGACAGAGCTTGTCGGGAAGATACGGCCATCTGTGTAGTTGCCTTCTAAGAATCCTCGAGCCAAACTATCTTGGTCTGAACCATCATAGAAGGAAAGTTTAACCTTCTCAATTTTCACATTGTCCTTATCCCAGTAATTAGGGTTCTTTTCAAACTCAATTAAAGATTTTGATGTGAAAGACTTGAACAAGTATGGCCCATTTGACAGGATACTAGATGGGGTAACACTTCCAAAATCATCACCCTTTGATTTCAAAAAGGCTTCATTGACAGGACTCAAAATCCCCCCTGTTGTCTTTGAATTCCAATAAGACTCTGGCTTGTTCAAAGTGTATTGAAGAGTATAGTCGTCCACTGCCTTGACTCCAACCGTCTCAAAGTCAGATGTTTTCCCTTCGACATAATCTGCCAAACCTTTGATTGAATCCCGTACCAAGTACAAGTTCTCAGCCTTTTTATCCGCTGCATACTTAAGACCCGTCACAAAGTCATGTGCTGTCACTTCAGCATACTCTTCTCCTTCAGAGGTATACCACTTAGCCCCTTGGCGGATTTTGTAGGTATAGGTCAAACCGTCTTTTGATACTGTCCATGACTGCGCCATAGAAGGAACGAGGTTGCCATATTTATCATTTTCCAACAAACCATCAATCAAGTTTGTCGTAATGCTAGAGGTTGAACCACGTGTCGAAGTGATATAGTCTAATGTATCTGGATTGCTGGCAAATACATATGAGTAGGTTTTATCTGTATTTGATTGTGCCGAACTACAAGCCGCCATCAAGAAGCTTGCGCTCAAAATTCCAGCCCCTAGTAGGAGGGCTTTTGATTTCTTCATAACTGTTCTCCATTTTTTATAGTATGTGAAATATTATACACTATTTCAGAAAAAATATAAAGCATTTACAGACTGATATTATAGGAAAAAGAAAAGTCAGTAGACTCGAGTTCCTACTGACTTCTTTGTTGAATTCGTTTGGATTATGCAGCCAAAACTTTGCGTCCTTTACGACGACGAGCTGCCAATACGCGACGACCGTTTTTAGTTGACATACGGTTACGGAATCCGTGTTTGCGCGCACGACGAAGTTTACTTGGTTGATAAGTACGTTTCACGATGAATACCTCCTCATAGATTTTGTATTCGTTTAGCCGGCTATAAAGTGATCAGTTACTAAACATACTTTACTATTCTATCTGATTCTGCCACTTTTGTCAATAGCTCCAGGCAAATGTTTTCTAGCTTTTCCTATGAAAGCCCTTATCTACGATACTGTTTCAAGAAACGAGTCATCTTTTCTTGGATTTGTGCTAATTCATCTACACGAGGAAGATAAACAATACGGAAATGGTCTGGTTCTTGCCAATTAAAGCCGCGACCATGAACCAAGAGAACCTTTTCTTGTTTCAAGAAATTAAGAACAAACTGCTCATCATCATCGATGCGGTACATATTGCGATCGATTTTAGGAAAGATATAAAGACCTGCCTTTGGCTTGACCGCAGACAAACCTGGAATATCTTGAATGGCATTATAGATAAAGTTTCTTTGTTCGTAGATCCGTCCACCTGGAAGGAGTAATTCGTCCACTGACTGGTGCCCACCTAGTGATGTTTGTACGACTTGCTGGGCCAAAACGTTAGAACAAAGGCGCATGTTGGACAGCATATTGAGACCTTCGATATAGCCTTTAACATGGGTCTTAGGTCCAGACAAGACCATCCAACCTACACGGAAACCAGCGATACGGTGGGATTTTGACAGACCATTCATGCTGACACAGAAAACATCAGGTGCCAAGCTTGCCACAGGCGTGTGCACATGCCCATCCATCACCATGCGGTCATAAATCTCATCCGCAAAGATGATCAAATCATTTTGACGGGCAATCTCAATAATCTCCAACAAGAGTTCCTTAGGATAAAGGGCTCCAGTTGGGTTGTTTGGATTGATAAGGACGATTGCCTTGGTATTGGAAGTAATTTTTGACTTAATATCGTCAATATCTGGGTACCATTCTGCAGCTTCATCACAGATATAGTGAACGGCATTTCCCCCAGCTAGGCTGACCGCGGCTGTCCAGAGAGGATAGTCTGGCATAGGCACCAAGACCTCATCGCCATTATCCAAAAGCCCTTGCATGGACATAACAATCAGCTCACTGACACCATTTCCAAGGTAGATATCATCAATGTCCACATTGGGGAAGTTCTTCAATTGGCAATACTGCATGATGGCTTTACGTGCTGAGAAAATCCCTTTGGAGTCAGAATATCCCTCACTATCACGCGCATTCATAATCAAGTCATGAATGACTTCATCTGGCGCTGTGAAGCCAAATTCTGCTGGATTCCCTGTATTCAGACGTAAAATCTTTTCTCCGTTTGCTCGCATCCGCATAGCTTCTTCCAAAACAGGGCCACGGATATCATAGGCAACATGCTCTAACTTACTAGACTTGTTATATTCTTTCATCTTGTTTCCTCAATTCATCGAGATAGTAACATTATACCACTAGAAAGGGATTGCGACAAGTTTCCTGAAATGAGCAAGCAAAGAAAAAACTCATAACGACTAGGTTCTCACCGTCTAAATAACTAGAAGGAAGAATCATTTTTCACATACCAAAAGACAAACCTAGGAAGACTAATGCTAAAAAGGAATCATACAAAAGATTAAACATGAGAAAGAGCCCCCACGTGACCAAATAGTCCAAGCGACCACTTCTCTTTGCAATCACAAATAAAATGATGTGGTAGACTAAGTGAAAGAGAAGAAATCCAATAAAACCTGAATAGAGAACGGGCACGACTCTTTCCAGCTGCCAAAGCATCACTACTTCTCCTACAAGTGACGCAAGGATAATTCCATGATAAAGAAAACTTATTTTTTTAGAAGCTTGAACAAAATCTTTCATACTTTCTCATCCCCTCACTGTGTTTCCTAATATCTCGTTTCCTTTTATTTTAACATATCTCCACCAAATCGAATCTCCAATAATATTTATTTAAATATGATTTTTACTTTACTTCTTTAGTGAAAAGGATTACAATAAAAGTAAGAAAATTTCAGGAGGTTTCATTATGGCACAACGTTACCAAAATGTTATGGTTGCAATTGATGGTTCTAAAGAGGCAGACTTGGCTTTTGTTAAAGGTGTTTACACTGCTCTACGCAATGATTCCAAGCTCACCATTGCCCATGTTATTGACACACGCGCTCTTCAAAGCGTATCTACCTTTGATGCTGAAGTTTACGAAGAACTTCAAGTCGATGCTGAAAGTCTGATGAAAGAGTACGAAAAACGTGCAAAAGATGCGGGTGTGACCGATATTCATACCGTCATCGAAATGGGAAATCCAAAAACTCTCCTTGCCCGTACCATTCCAGACGCAGAAAATGTTGACTTGATTCTCGTCGGTGCAACAGGTCTTAATGCCTTTGAACGCCTCTTGGTTGGCTCTTCATCTGAATACATCCTCCGCCACGCAAAAGTTGATTTACTCGTCGTGAGAGAACAAGAAAAAACATTATAGGAACACAAAAGGAGCCTGCTAGGCTCCCTTTTTTCTTACTTATTTCTCTCTTTATGTCGCTCATAAGCCTTGAGCTGACGCTGCAGTTCCTTTCTGATAGCAGGTTCTGGAGCATATTTTTCGTCCCAGTCATCCGGTTTTAAGATTTTATGTGTAACTGGATCAAAATGGGCTTTTCCATCAGGAAAAACCTTCCCCATGTTTGCCTCATGCACAATATCAAAGATGCGTTCTGGATCCACTCCCATCAAGGCAAAACTACCGTAAGTAAAATACAGTGTATCGATTAAGGCATCAACCTGCCCGATTAGATCTTTTTGGGCAGGCGTTTTTTGCCTCACCTTTTCGGCCGCCTTGTCAAGTGCCGCATGCATGCTTGCAAGCGACTGCTGGAATTCTTCCTCCGAAGAACTTGCCGCGCGGACAAACTCTACTAATTCTTCAATTTTAAAATCTGCGCGGTGGGTTGCACCTTCAACATCCCATGCCTGTGGCTCTTCTTGAGTTCGTTCATCCATCATGTGGTGGAAGGTCTTGACCTTATTAAAATGGTAATCTCGACTGACAAAAACTTTTTCTGAAGCCAAAACACCAAAGTGCTCGAGCGCCTTATGGATGCCATCTTGTTGGTTACTTGCTGTAATGTGCTTGGCAACTTCTTTGACGCTGCTACTGCCATTTCCCATGGCCACAGACATACCAACACCCGCCAACATTTCTAGGTCATTGTCTGAATCACCAAAGGCCATGACTTGGTTGAGATCAAAACCATATTCTTTCCCGACTCGGCGAATGCCTTCTAGTTTGGAATTTCCTTGGTTGATGATATCCGCAGCGAAGGGATTGCTTCGAGTTAATTTTAAATCTTCAAAATCACTTGCAGCTTTCTCAGATTCTTCAGGAGTCATCAGCATTAACACTTGATAGATTGGCTCATTGATCAAACGAAGCAGGTCATCTTCCTTTTGAGGGACTGCCTTGCTAACCATTCGATTAAAGGAACGGCTAACGGTTCTTGTTAAGACAGTCGGGATAAAACGGCTAACCAGCTGTGAAAAGGATCCGAGACCAAAGGACATAATTTTCGAACCAACAACAGCATGCTCGGTTCCAAGAGCAATTTCTTTACGCTCCTTTTTAGCATAGGCAATCAATTGACGCAAGCTTGACTTGGCAATTGGGCTAGCAAATAAAACTTTTTCTTTATTAAAGATGTATTGTCCGTTATAAGTTATTGCAAAATCCAGGTCTAAATCTTCCATAAATTCCTTGACAAAGAAAGGCCCTCGTCCTGTCGCTACTCCAACAAGTACCCCTTGTTCTTTCACAATCCTAATCGCGTCCTTAGTGGATTTCAAAACACTCTTGCGATCGTTGACTAGCGTTCCATCGATATCAAAAAAAACAGCTTTGACTTCCATCCTATCCCATTCTCCCCTTTTGTGTTACAATGATTATACCACATTTCAGAGAGAGTGAGTAATTCATGCCTAAGAAAATCCTTGTTTTACATACAGGTGGGACTATTTCCATGCAAGCAGACGCCTCTGGCGCAGTTGTGACCAGCCAGGACAATCCCATGAACCATGTCACCAATCCTCTTAAAGGGATAGAGGTCCATGCCCTAGACTTTTTTAACCTACCGAGCCCCCATATCAAACCCAAACACATGCTAGCCCTCTACCATAAGATTAAGGAGGAAGCAGGCAACTACGATGGGGTTGTGATTACACATGGGACGGACACTTTGGAAGAAACAGCCTACTTCCTTGATACCATGAAAATCCCCAACATGCCCATCGTTCTAACAGGAGCTATGCGTAGTTCCAACGAACTCGGTAGCGATGGCGTTTATAACTACCTGAGCGCTTTGCGAGTCGCAAGCGATGACAAGTCAGCTGACAAGGGTGTGCTGGTCGTCATGAATGATGAGATTCACGCAGCAAAGTATGTTACCAAAACCCATACGACCAACGTCGGTACCTTTCAAACTCCTACTCACGGGCCTCTCGGTCTCATCATGAAGCAAGAAATCCTCTACTTCAAAACAGCTGAGCCTCGTGTCCGTTTTGATCTCGAGCATATTCAAGGTCTAGTTCCCATCATCTCGGCCTATGCAGGTATGACAGACGAGCTAATTGATATGCTTGACCTAGATCACCTAGATGGATTAGTCGTTCAAGCTTTTGGAGCAGGTAATGTACCCAAAGAAACAGCTCAAAAATTAGAAAGTCTCCTCCAAAAAGACATTCCAGTCGCCTTGGTTTCACGTTGTTTTAACGGCATTGCAGAACCTGTTTATGCCTACCAAGGCGGAGGAGTGCAGTTGCAACGAGCTGGCGTTTTCTTTGTCAAAGAACTCAATGCTCAAAAAGCGCGCCTCAAATTATTGATTGCTATCAACGCTGGGCTAAAAGGACAAGAACTTCGCAATTACATGGAAGGTTAAAATTGAAAATCAGGAAATCTTCTCGATTCCCTGATTTTTTCTATTTGCGTTTTCGTGTCGAACGACGTTCTGTCAAACCGTGAGGCAGGAGAACTTCACGTTCTTCCAACTCTTCCTTATGCATAATCTTGGTCAACATACGCATGCTGATAGCGCCTAGGTCATAAAGAGGTTGGGCAATAGTAGTCAAGTTTGGACGAGTGAATCGTGCAATTTGAGAATCATCTGTCGTGATGATTTCAAACTCTTCTGGTACAGAAATACCGTGATCTGCCAAGCCATTTAACACACCCGCAGCCAATTCATCACCTGTCACAACCGCGGCTGTAGCCTGTGAAGAAACCAAGCGCTCTGCCAAGGCATAGCCATCATTATAGCTGTATTTAGACTCAAATACCAAGCCCTCGCTATAAGGGATTCCTGCCTTTTTCAATGCTTCCTTGTAACCAATCAATCGAATTTTGCCGTTGATATCATCAACAAGTGGCCCACTGACAAAGGCAATCTTTTCATTTTCCTGAAGCAAATGAGTTACTGCATCAATCGTTGCTTGTTTGTAGTCAATATTAACACTTGGCAACTGGTGTTCGATATCCACCGTTCCTGCAAGGACAACTGGTGTCCGAGAACGAGAAAATTCTGAACGAATCTTTTCAGTCAAGTGATAGCCCATAAAGATAATACCATCAACTTGTTTTGAAAAGAGAGTATTAACTACTGAAACTTCTTTTTCATCGTCTTCATCACTGTTGGCTAGGACGATATTGTACTTATACATCTCTGCAATATCATCAATCCCCTTGGCTAGGGTTGAAAAATAGCCATTGGTGATATTTGGAATTACAACACCGACTGTCGTGGTTTTCTTGCTGGCCAAGCCACGCGCTACCGCATTTGGACGGTAGTCAAGACGATCAATCACCTCTAGAACTTTTTTACGAGTATTCTCTTTGACGTTCTTATTGCCATTCACTACACGGCTAACAGTTGCCATTGAAACCCCAGCTTCACGGGCAACATCATAAATCGTTACTGTATCATCTGTGTTCATTCTGTTTCCTTTCTATATTGAAAATTTCGCTTTCATACATCTGCTTAATCCATTTTATCACTTATTGTAAACACTTTCAAGTATTTTTTAGAGAAACTTTGAAAAAATTTCACAACCTATTCCCATTTTGAAAAAGTGAGTACGATTTCTTGATTTTTGGGATGTTTTGCTGTATGATAAGGAAAAATAAAAGGAGGGAGGGAATGTTTATGGCTTTTACAAATACTCAGAGACGTTCGGCCAGTTTTGGCGTTGTGACCAGCTTGCCTGACGATGTTATCGACTCTTTATGGTTTATTATCGATCATTTTTTGAAAAATGTCTTTGAATTAGAAGAGGAACTTGAATTTCAACTGCTAAATAACGAGGGAACCATCACCTTCCATTTCTCTAGTCAGCACCTGCCGACTAGTATCGACTTTGATTTTAATCATCCCTTTGACCCTCTTTACCCTCCTCGGGTCCTTGTTTTAGACATGGACGGGAAAGAAACCATCCTCCTTCCTGAAGAAAATGACCTATTTTAAAAACTCTAGCTTCTCGGCGCAAACTGCTGAGGAACTAGAGTTTTTTCTATTTGTTCAATTCTTGATACAAGTAACGAATTGGTTGTTTTAAGATTGGATGAATAAAATGGGGAGCTATTTCCAATAAAGGTTCAAGGACAAAGAGGCGTTCTGCTATATAAGGATGAGGCAAGATGAGCTCGTCTGTATAGATGACCTGGTCTTCTACAAAGAGCAGATCCAAATCGATCAAACGAGGTCCCCAATGAACCTCTCGAACCCGCCCCATTTCTGACTCAATGGCTAACAAGGTTTCTAACAAGACTGGTGCTGGAAGCCAGGTTTCTACTTCAATCACCTGATTGGCAAAACTAGCTTGTTCCACACCGCCCCAAGGCTCCGTCATCAAGACACTGGACTCTTTGAGAATGTAGATACCTCGAGCTCGCAGTTTGTCAATCGCTTGTTCCAAGTTTGCTTGCTTATCCCCCATATTGCTTCCTAGGGCGATAAAGGCTCGTTGCTTGCGACGATTGATGGTTACTGAGCAGGTATCCAACGACAAATGAACCGGAGCCCAAGGTTTTTTGAGTTCCAACTCAATTTCTTGGACAAGAGGATAAGTCTCAAAGGTACGTTCAACTAGTTTGTAGGCTACTGTTTCAATCAAGTCCTCAGTGGTTTCCTGAAACCAAGCTGTCCACTGCTGACAAAGTTCGCCGTAATGGATAGAAGCCGCCAAATCCAAGTCTGTCGCCGCCTTGGTCATGTCATAGGATAGGGTCGCCGAAATGACAAACTTTTGCCCTAGCTCTTTTTCACTAGGAAAAAGACCATGATAGGCAAAAATTTCCAAATCTTTAATCTGCAGTTGATCCATAACTAGTCCTTTCTAGAAAAATCCGCATGAAGCGGATTCTTTTTATAGTCCCATTAGACGATAAGCCTGATCTCGGAGGTCTTTATCCGTCTCAAATACACCACGGGCTACAGTGGTCAAAGTCGCAGTGCCTGGCTTTCTGACACCACGCATGCTCATACACATATGCTCGGCCTCAATGACAACAAAGGCTCCCTTAGCCCCCAGATAGTCCATCAAGGCATCGGCCACTTCGATATTCAACCGTTCTTGAATCTGTGGCTTTTTAGCATAGACTTCAACCGTACGGGCTAACTTGGACAAGCCTGCCACACGACCATCTGGAATATAGGCAATGTGCGCTCTCCCATAAAAGGGCAAAAAGTGGTGTTCACACATAGTGTGGAAAAAGATATCCTTTTCCACTACCATATTGTCATCAATAATCTCAAAAGATTTTGACAAATGTTCCTCCGCAGTCTGACCAAGACCTGAAAAAATCTCTTGGTACATACGAGCTACACGGGCAGGTGTTTCCTGCAAGCCCTCGCGGTTAGCGTCCTCACCAACAGCCTCAATAATCATTTTTATAGCCGTTTCAATCTTTTGTGTATCCATTCTCGTTCTTCCTCTCCATCAGATAGGCTCTCACTTGGCTCAAGAAATACAAGGAACCTGTGACAATCCTAACTGTTTGTTTCTTTTCTTTTTTATCTGTCAATTTCTGCTCTAGAAAATCCTGCCAACTTTGATAGTTGAGATTTCTAGACTCAGCTGCCTCTTTCAATACTCTTTCATCCGTCGCCCGACTATCGTCAAAATGTGTCAGGGTAAGCTCGGTATCTGGCATTTCCCCTAGCAAATCCAGCATATCTTCCAAGGCCTTGGTTTTGATACAAGTAAAGAGAATTTCTTTATGATAGTCAGCAAAGCGTTCTTGCAAGGTATTCAACAAAGCCTTGATAGCATGCGGATTGTGGGCCCCATCCAAAAGCAGCAAGGGGGCGCCAGACACGACCTCCAAACGCCCTGGCCATCTGGTTTCCTCAAGGGCTTGAGCAACTAAGGCATTACTTGCTAATTCTCGTCCAGTCTCCTGACAATAAGTGTCTAGGAGAGCAAGCGCCATCCCCGCATTCTCGATCTGATGCAAGCCCAGCAGACCTGTCTGGAAGCGACCTTGTCTGACAGAACTGGTATAATCAAAGATTTCACCCGCTACCACGCTTTCTTGATGACGAACCTGATAATCCGCCCCGTAGGCAAGTCTCGGTGCATGTTTGCCTTCCGCAATACGATCGATAACAGCCAAGGCTTCTGGAGCAATGCGACCTGTCACCAAGGGAATGCCTTGCTTGATAATACCAGCTTTCTGCTCTGCTATAGCTTCCAAGGTATCACCAAGTAGGGATACATGGTCTAAGCCAATGGTCGTAATTCCTGTCAGAATAGGCTGGCAGACATTGGTACTATCCAAAAGTCCACCCATGCCGACTTCCATGATAGCCACATCAACTTTTTCAGTGGCAAAATAATCATAAGCTAGAGCTGTGATAATCTCAAACTCGGTTGTTCCTTTTAAAGCAGCGCCTTTCTCCCCCTCAAGCAAAGAGCGATAAACTGCCATGAGGGCTTCTAGTCTCGCTTCTGGGATGGATTCCCCATTGATGCTAATCTGATCCGTATAATGAATGAGATAGGGTGAGCTGAATACACCTACTCTCAGACCTAGCTTTTCCAGCATCTTTTTCAAAAAAGCAATGGTAGATCCCTTGCCATTGGTCCCTCCGATATGGATGACCTTAAGTTTGAGATGGGGATTACCTCGCAGGGCTAGGAGTTCTACCATGCGTTCTAAACCAAAATTTGGTTGGTCCGTCCGGTAGTGGGCGATCCACTGATTGTTTTGAATTTCGTTCATCTTACTTATATTGTTTTAAATCTAGATTTTCTGCATCATCTGCCAAACGAATGGCTGACGCAATTTCAACCGCCATCTTGTGACTGGCTACATCGTGCACGCGCACTACTTCGACACCCTGTCTTGCAGCGATACTGGTTACATGAGCTGAAGCTGTATCCCGATTGCGGAAACCGACTTCCGTTTCAGGATTAACTTCAAAACCATTTTCTTCTAGGATATTGATGACAAATCGCTTACGCGAAACTCCAAGAAAGATTGGATAGCCTTGTTGGTGTAGTTTATCCAGATCCCGTAGAAGGAGCAGATTTTCTTTCTTGGTCAGACCAAAGCCAATCCCTGGATCCAGCAGAATGTTTTCTCTTACTATCCCAGCTTGATTCGCTCTCACTAGAGCTCGTTCAAAGAAAGCCTCCATCAAGTCTTCGATTGGCACTTTTTCAAAGTCAGCTAACTCTTCCTCTGTAAAAGCTTGCTCAAAACCAAAATGAGGAAAGATGAGCGAACTAGGATGCTGAGGACGAGCCATAACTGGATTAAACATGATAACCACCTTCGCTCCAGCCTTAGCAACCACATCCGCCATTTTCTCATCTCCCATGAGACCCGTGATATCATTGACCAGATTGGCACCAGCAGCCAAGGCAGCCTCTGCCACCTGACTTTTCCATGTATCAATAGAAATGAGGACATCGCTTTCCTCACGGATAGCTTTAATCACTGGAACAACACGCTGGATTTCCTCTTCTATTTCAACATAGCTACTGCCCGGCCGAGTCGATTCTCCACCGATATCTAGCATGCTCGCTCCTTCTGCTATCAATTTACGAGCTTGCTGGAGCGCCTGCTCAAGAGCAAAAAACTGCCCACCATCCGAAAAAGAATCTGGTGTTACATTGATAATTCCACAAATAGCTGTTTTTGCATGATTAGCTTTACTTGACATATCGGTCACTCCCTCAAGGTTTTTCACCATATTATCTTTCTATTTTACCATAAAAAGAAAAAGATGAACACGCTAGTATTCATCTTTTCCAAGCGGGCCAATAGTTTAGAATGATAGACCTAGATTTCTACTAATCAACACCAATAAGGCCAACAAACAAAATGCAATACCATTGAGAATCATATGAAGCAAAATGGACATCTCCAAACGCTCAGTCTTATAGGCTGTCCAAGTCAAAACCGTTGACATTCCTCCATAAATAATCACAGAAGGTAGATTGGTTGGCATATGGAGCAAGGTAAAGACGATTGCACCAACAACAAAACCTAGTTTTTCTTTTCCACGGAAGATCTTTTTTGGAATAATTCCACGACACAAAATTTCTTCACAAATCGGCGCAATCAAGACTAGTAGGAAGAAAGTTGAAATCAAGGAACTATTCTGAACCAAACCATTCAGTATTGATTGGTTATTGGTTGTTGCCTCATTTGTTAGTCGAAGCAGGAGTGAACCCAAGAGATTTGTCGCAAAAATCACCAGATAACTCAGTACCAAGCGAGCCAAGTCTTTTGCCTTAAAAAAGGATAGATTAAAAGTAGCAAGTTGTGTTTTTCGTGCACCAATAATGAATACAATCAAAACGACTATGGATAGGGCACCTACTAAGAGCCCTGACTGTAAAATCGGAAACTGTTTGTTTGCTAAAAACAAAGCAAGTCCTATGGGAAATTGAGATAGAACAAAAGCTACCAAAAGGATGAGCACCCATTTCCCTCTGTTCAAAACCTCTTGCCAAATCGTCTTATCTTTCATGATGTACCTCCTTATAAGAAAAAGGGGAGACTCCCCTTTTTCTATTATACCATTTATAGCGCCATACTGATATAGTTAAGGATAAACAAGGCATCCAAAATCCAAATCATCACGTGCACATCCTTGGCTTGACCTTTGACAACTTTTGTCAAGGTATATGTCAAGAAACCAACAGCAATCCCTTGTGTGATAGAGTAGCTGAATCCCATAAAGATAGATGTGAAGAAGGCAGGAACCGCTTCAGCCATATCATCCCAAGGGATATTTTTCAAGTTAGAAAGCATCATGATTCCGACGATGATCAAAATTGGTGCTGTTGCAGCTGTCGGAACAATCGCTAGAAGTGGGCTAAAGAAGCTAGATAGAGCAAAACAGATCGCAACCACTAGGGCTGTCAAACCAGTACGTCCACCAGCACCGATACCAGCCGCAGATTCAACATAGGTCGTAACGTTTGAAGTACCTGCAATGGCACCTACCGAAGTTGCCACCAAGTCAGAGTAAAGAGCCTTGTCCAATTTAACTGACTCATGGTTTTCCCCACTTGTCGCAACGATACCAACTTTTTCACCAGTACCGATAAGAGTACCGATTGTATCAAAAATATCCGTTAGTGAGAAGGCAAGAATAGCCATCAAGGTTTCTGGTAAACGTGAAGTGTTTGAAATCAAAGAGCCTAAACCTTCTGAACCAAGAGCAGCACCAAACAAAGTTCCTAAATCATTAACCGCTGCTGAAAGATTGTTGCTAGCAAAGTCAATCCCTGATAATTTGACAACACCAACAGCAATGGCAAGGACAGTCGTTGTTAAAATAGAAAGAATAATTCCACCCTTGATGCCTTTAACAACAAAGAAGATGGTAATAGCCAGACCTGCAAGAGCCACCAATACTGCTGGAGTATTGAAGTCTACCAATCCTGGAACAGCTGCTGAGTTTGCAGTAAGTGCAGCTTGAGCCTTGTCCGCTCCTTCACCTGCTACCGTATAAGTACCTGGATCGATTGAGAATTTCAAGAGACCGGCATTCTTAATCCCAACATAGGCAAGGAAAACACCAATACCAGCCGAAATAGCTGAACGAAGTGTTGTTGGAATAGATTCGATGATCATTTTACGAACATTTGTTAAGGTAATAATCAGTGAAATAATTCCACAAATGAAGACCATACCAAGAGCCTCTTTCCAAGTATAGCCCATCCCAAATACAACTGTAAATGTAAAGAAGGCATTTAGTCCCATACCTGGTGCTTGTGCGTACGGCAAATTAGCATAGAAAGCCATCATCAAAGTACCTACTACAGAACCGATAATCGTTGCCAAGAACACACCTTGAACAGGCATACCCGTTTGGGAAAGCATTTGAGGGTTTACAAAGAGAATATAACTCATTGCAAAGAATGTTGTTAAACCAGCAAGCACCTCTGTACGGACATCTGTCCCGTGCTCTTTTAGTTTAAATAGTTTGTCCATCTTTAATCTCCTTTTGTTTTTTACGAACAATATTAGTATTATATCATTTATCATTCACCTTTTCAATATGTTTGTTTGATTTATTTAATAAATCAAAGCAACTGTAGTTTTTGTTCTTATCTGCTTTTCTTCCTTCTTTTTGATATAATAGTAGACATCTTATCTGGAAACGACTAGGAAGGTTTATATGACTAAAAAAATTATCGCAGTCGATTTGGACGGAACCCTGCTAAATAATGAAAGCAAGCTCTCCGATTTCACCAAAGAGACGATCAAAAAAATTTCAGAAAAAGGACACCATGTCATCATCACGACAGGCCGTCCGTATCGTATGGCAAAAGACTTCTATCGTGAGCTAGAATTGCATACTCCCATGATTAACTTTAATGGTTCCCTTACCCATCTACCAGGAAAGGCTTGGGAGCATGAAAAGTGCTTGACCTTGGACAAAAAATACCTCCTAGACATGGTCAAGCGCACGGAGGACATCCAGGCTGACTTTATTGCAGGAGAATATCGAAAAAAGTTCTATATCACGACTCCGAATGAAGAGATTGCGGATCCTAAACTATTTGGCGTAGAGAACTTCCGGCCGGAAAATCAATTCAAACCCGAACGAGTAACCAAAGATCCCAACTGCATTCTCTTGCAAACAAGGGCTGAAGACAAATACGCTTTAGCAGATGAAATGAATCGTTTTTATCAGCACCAACTAGCTATCAATACCTGGGGTGGTCCCCTCAACATCCTCGAGTGTACTCCCAAAGGTGTAAACAAGGCATTTGCTCTAGAGTACTTGCTCAATGTGATGAATCGTGATAAAAAAGACTTAATCGCCTTTGGTGATGAGCATAATGACACTGAAATGTTGGCATTTGCAGGCAAGGGATATGCTATGAAAAACGCCAATCCTGCTCTTCTTCCATATGCAGACGAACAACTTCCTCTGACCAACGAAGAAGATGGAGTTGCCCACGCTTTACAAAATTTATTCCTATAAAAGGGAAGATTGCATGGTCGCAATCTTTCCTTTTTGTTTTCATTCTGTTTTCACAAAAGCACCTCGTTTTCTGTATTTTTATATTAAATTTTCTATCGCCATTTTCACTTACCTCTCAAAACTATTGATATATTAATATTTTTAAAAAGTCATTTTATGAAAACTTTTACATCTTTTTAGAAAAAGTAGTTGATTTTTATATGAAAACGGTTTATACTTAAAGTTAGGCTTAAAGTTTTCTTAAACATACAGTCAAACATTTTATAAGGAGGAATGACAATAATGAGTATCGGAATCATTATTGCGAGCCACGGCGAATTTGCTGCGGGTATTCATCAGTCAGGATCTATGATCTTTGGTGAACAAGAAAAGGTTCAAGTTGTAACCTTTATGCCAAATGAAGGTCCAGATGACCTTTACGCTAAATTCAACAACGCTGTGGCTGCATTTGACGCAGAAGATGAGGTTCTAGTATTGGCTGACCTTTGGAGTGGATCTCCATTCAACCAAGCTAGCCGCGTAATGGGAGAAAATCCAGAACGTAAGTTTGCCATCATCACAGGACTGAACTTGCCGATGTTGATCCAAGCCTACACAGAGCGCCTTATGGACGCGAATGCAGGTGTGGATAAAGTCGCTGCGAATATCATTAAAGAAGCCAAAGATGGCATCAAGGCTCTTCCAGAAGCGCTTAACCCAGTTGAGGAAGTTGCAACTGCTGCAGCTGCTCCAGTTGCCCAAGCTGCTATTCCAGAAGGAACAGTTATCGGTGATGGTAAACTGAAAATCAACCTTGCTCGTCTAGACACTCGTCTCCTTCACGGTCAGGTTGCCACTGCTTGGACTCCAGATTCAAAAGCAGATCGTATCATCGTTGCTTCAGACAACGTTGCAAACGACGAGTTGCGTAAAGAATTGATCAAACAAGCAGCTCCTAACGGTGTAAAAGCTAACGTTGTCCCAATCCAGAAATTGATCGACGTTGCAAAAGACCCACGTTTCGGCGAAACTCATGCCCTTATCTTGTTTGAAACTCCACAAGATGCACTTCGTGCTATCGAAGGTGGCGTGCCAATCAAGACCCTTAACGTTGGTTCTATGGCTCACTCAACAGGTAAAACAATGATCAACAACGTTTTGTCTATGGACAAAGAAGACGTTGCAACCTTTGAAAAAATGCGTGACCTCGGTGTTGAATTTGACGTACGTAAAGTACCAAACGACACGAAAAAAGATTTGTTTGACTTGATTAAGAAAGCAAACGTTCAATAATGTTAATCTGTTTCTATCATTTTTGAAAACAGGATTAAATACTTTATTAAAACTAAATAGAAAAGGAATAAAACCATGTCAGATATTTCAATCATTTCTGCTATCTTGGTTGTAGTTGTTGCCTTCCTTGCAGGTCTTGAAGGTATCCTCGACCAATTCCAATTCCATCAACCAATCGTCGCATGTACCCTTATCGGACTTGCAACTGGTAACCTCGAAGCAGGGGTTATGCTTGGTGGATCTCTTCAAATGATCGCCCTTGGTTGGGCAAACATCGGAGCTGCCGTAGCTCCTGACGCTGCTCTTGCATCTGTTGCTGCAGCAATCATCTTGATCAAAGGTGGTAACTTTACTACTGATGGTATCGCCGTTGCAACGGCAACAGCTATCCCTCTTGCTGTAGCTGGACTTTTCTTGACAATGATTGTTCGTACAATCTCAGTTGCCTTAGTTCACTCAGCTGATGCTGCTGCTAAAGACGGAAACATTGCAGCTGTTGAGCGTGCTCACTTTGTTGCACTTCTTCTTCAAGGTCTTCGTATTGCAATCCCTGCTGCCTTCCTTATCGCTATCCCAGCTTCTGCTGTTCAAGATGCTCTTGGTTTGATGCCAGAATGGTTGAATGGTGGTATGGCTGTCGGTGGTGCTATGGTCGTTGCCGTTGGTTACGCTATGGTTATCAACATGATGGCAACTCGTGAAGTATGGCCATTCTTCGCAATCGGTTTTGCTCTTGCAGCAATCTCTCAATTGACTTTGATTGCCCTTGGTGTCATCGGTGTTGCCCTTGCCTTCATCTACCTTAACCTTACAAAACAAGGTGGAAACGGTGGCGGCGGAGCTGCAACTTCTAACGACCCAATCGGTGATATCCTAGAAGACTACTAGAAAGGGGAACAATCATGGCTGAAAAAATTCAATTATCAAAATCAGATCGTCAAAAAGTTTGGTGGCGTTCACAATTCCTTCAAGGTTCTTGGAACTACGAACGTATGCAAAACTTGGGTTGGGCTTACTCATTGATCCCAGCTATCAAAAAATTGTACACTAAAAAAGAAGACCAAGCGGCTGCTCTTGAGCGCCACCTTGAATTCTTCAACACTCACCCATACGTCGCTGCTCCAATCATGGGGGTTACTCTTGCACTTGAAGAAGAGCGCGCTAACGGTGTTGAAATCGACGACGCGGCTATCCAAGGGGTTAAAATCGGTATGATGGGACCTCTTGCTGGTATCGGTGACCCAGTATTCTGGTTTACAGTTCGTCCTATCCTTGGAGCTCTTGGTGCATCACTTGCTGCATCTGGTAACCTTGTTGGTCCACTTCTCTTCTTCTTCGGATGGAATGCTATCCGTATGGCCTTCCTATGGTACACACAAGAGTTCGGTTACAAAGCTGGATCTGAGATCACTAAAGACATGTCTGGTGGTATCTTGAAAGACATCACTAAAGGTGCTTCTATCCTTGGTATGTTCATCCTTGCCGTTCTTGTACAACGTTGGGTATCCATCAACTTCACTATCAACCTTCCAGGCAAACAATTGTCAGAAGGTGCCTACATCAACTTCCCAGAAGGTCCTGTTACAGGAGCTGAGTTGAAGGGCATTCTTGGTCAAGCGCTTAGTGGTATGAGCCTAGATAGAGTTCAACCACAAACGCTTCAAGGTCAGTTGGACTCATTGATTCCAGGATTGATGGGACTTCTCCTTACTTTCCTTTGCATGTGGTTGCTTAAGAAAAAAGTATCTCCAATCACAATCATCCTTGCCCTCTTTGCAGTTGGTATCGCAGCTCGTTTCTTCGGTATCATGTAATCTCGGTGAGAATATATAAACAAAAAAGAATCAGGATTAAACCTGATTCTTTTTATGTATCAACTTTTTCTCCTAGTAAGATAATGAAAGCACCCAATCACCACTGCTAGTATGGCAACATAGAGTAGCTGTTTGGCTTCTAAAGGCACAAAAGCTCCCTGTAGGATAAAAGTATTGGCAAGTACACCAACAAGGGCTGCAAGGCTCAAAAACGTGAGCAAAAGCATCTTGTATCGATTAAAAGGCAAGCTGACCTTGGCAACTAGACACAGACCATTGATCAGGGCAAGGAGGAAGCAAATAAATTTGACCTGACCTGGGACAGTGATAAAGAAATTGGTCAAAAGAACACTAGCAACCAGAACGCCACCACCAATCGCCGCGTTGGTTAGGATATCTCTCATAAAGTGAGTGCTAACCTTTTCTTTATTGGACTCAAAAGTCAGGAAGAAGGATGGAATCCCAATCGTAATGGCTGAAATGATTGTAAACTGAATGGGGATAAAGGCAAATTCCAAACCAAATACCACACTCAAAATGGCAAAAACGATGGAGAAGAAGGTCTTTGTTAGAAAAAGAGAGGCTACCTTTTGGATGTTATTGATGACCCGGCGTCCTTCCATCAAGATATCATAAAATACTGCAAAGTCATCAGTGAGAAAAACAATATTGGATACACTTTTGGCTGCACTGGTAGCACCATTCATGGCAAAGCTGATATCTGCTTTCTTGAGAGCCAGAACATCATTGACCCCGTCACCGCTCATGGCAACTGTTTTACCAGCATTTTGCAAAATAGATACCATCTTTTGCTTCTGTTCAGGTGTCACACGTCCAAATATTTCGTGTTCCAAGACCACTCTTTCAAAGTCGTCATCACTCACCTTGGTCATATCAATCGCACGGGCTTCTTCCTTAAAACCTGCCTTACGAGCCACCCCATATACAGCCACATGATTATCACCACTGATAATCTTCACTTCAACACCTTGAGATTCGAAATAGTCAAAGGTTTCCTTGGTATTGTCCTTAATCTCATCTGACAAAACGACGTGGCCTAGGAGTTCCATATTGGCTGGACTCGTAATCTGGTCCTTGCTATGAGCAAGGGACAAAATTCGAAAACCTTGCTGTTTTAGATCTTCATAGTAGGCATCCATCGGCTGGGTAAAGCCTAGAAACTCATAGGCTCCGAAGAAATAGGTCCCACCCTCTTTTACTTGGACAAAGGAATACTTATTTTTACTTGAAAATGCACCGACTTCTTGAACTTCCCACTTTTTCTCACAGGTTAAGTAAGTCTTCAGAGCTCGGGAAGTTGCATTTTCATCTTCGAAATAAGCCAAATAAGAAGATAGTTTCTCTGCTACATTAGCATCCATTTCTTGGACCTTCATATTCCCCGTCGTGATAGTTCCCGTCTTATCAAAACAAAGAATATCTACTCGCGCCAAGGTCTCTACACAGTATAGCTCCTGTACCAGAACCTTCTTTTTAGCCAGCTTCATGGCTGCTACTGCTAGGGACACACTAACCAAGAGAATCAAACCCTCTGGAATCATGCCGACCAAGGCACCTGAACTTCCTAAAACAATTTCAACATAAGACCGTCCTAGACTAAAACCTCTGACATAGAGCAGAATGGCAACTGGCACCAGCAAGATCGAGACGATTTTTAAAATCTTATCCATGTAATCGCGTAGTTGAGAAGGGTATTTTTTGAATTCCTTGCTGGATTTTGCGAGTTTGTTGATATAACTATCGGGTCCGACCGCCGTCGCCGTGACCAGACAAGTACCGCTAACGACATTGCTTCCGCTCATCAGCTTGTCACCTGCTGTTTTAAAGACTGAATCACTCTCACCAGTCAGCAAGGACTCATCCACTTCGATCGTTCCTTCAAGCACTTCTGCATCGACAGGTACCTGATCTCCCAGATTGAGATGCAGATATTCCCCCAGAACGATGTCTTCTGGATCAATCTCGATCGTTTGACCATCTCGATTGACCTTGTACTTACTTTTACCAAGCAAACTTAGCTTTTCCAAAGCATTTTTTGAACGCACTTCTTGGAAAATCCCGATAGCTGTATTGATAGCAATCACACCTAAAAAGAGCATGTTCTCAAATCGCAAGGTTGTGGCTACCAGAACTGCCAGAGCCAGGTTCATGGCATTAAAGAAGGTAAAGATATTTGAAACGACGATTTCCTTGGTTGTTTTATAGGGTTTAATATCGCTGATATTTCGTTGACGATCCTTGATGTCTTGGCTACTTAAATACTTCATTTCTACTCCGATATCCTTTTGTACTACTATAGTAACACATATCTTTCTCTCTGTCACTTAAAGACTCAAAATAAGGAGAACTCCCTTGGCAGGCATCATCTATCGCCACTTTAAGAAGGACTTAAAAAGAGGCTAGGATTTTCCTAACCTCTTTTCTCTATGCTTTATTCTGCCAAGGCTCCCATTGGATCCCATGGTGCAAGTACGATTGGTTCTACTTCATAGGCAGCTTGTTCTTCTGCTGTCAGCAATTCTTTACGGACAACGATTTGGTAAGTATATTCGTCCATCCAAGCGTCTGAGGCGACAAAGTAACCATCTGCACCGACCTTGTCTCCCCATGAGTTTTCAACCTTCCACTTGGTTGACTTGCCATTTTCATCCAAATCCACACCTGTCAAGACCATGGCGTGAGTCATCAAACTTTCGCTGTAGTCCAAACGTCCAGCCTTGTCTTGAGTGAGTTGAATATCCATGCTTGATTCAAAGTCATAAACATCTGTCGCAAGGATTCCAGCTTTGCGGTTGCTAAGTTGGCCGACATCTGAACCAAACCAAACAGTTTCTCCTGTTTGCATTTGGGCAATCGCCAATTCTTTCAAGCGTTCCATTGGAACGTTGATATAGCGAACTGCACGGCTACCAACGACATTCCCCAACATCTCAACTGTATAAGATTTGCCGTAAGGCTTGTCAGCAGTCGGAGCATTGATAACCGAAACATAATCTTCTAGAGGAAGATTGACATATTTCTTGTAAAACTCTTGTGGCGTGATACCCTTTTCGCTTTGGTAGTTGTTATCCTTATCGCGATAAGCAAAGTCAAATTTACGCGGTGGAAGTCCTAGTGACATAGCAAGGAAGTTAAAGATTTCTTGCAAGAGGTCTTCTTTCTTAGCTTGAACAGTCGCTTGGTCCGCACCAGAAGCGAGCAAGTCACGCAAGATTTGGGCATCTTGGCGAAGCAATTTGTTAAGGATGGCATTGAGCTCACGGCTGCTGCTAGATGAAACAGACTCAGGATAAACAGACTTAGGAACGACACCGTATTTCACAAAGAGGGCAACGACCATATCCCATTGACCACCATCTTGTTGAGGGGTTTGGAGTAGGAAGCTAACCTTGCGGCTCGTCAAGTCTTGGTCTGCAGTCGCAATCACTTGCTCCAAGAACCAGTTGGATTTCTCGTACTTGTCCCAGAAGAAAGTGTGGGCTTGTGACAATTCAAAGTTTTCCAATTTGTATTGAGAGATAAGTTTGTGACGGAAGGTGTTGAGAGCTGCAAACATCCAGCAACGACCAGACGCTTTCTGGTTGGTCACCTTGTCCTTGGTCAAATCCAATGAGAAAACAGGTGCATTGTCTACGTGACTTTGGCGACGTTCCAGGGCTGCAAAAATTCCGTTATGGCTGGCAGCATTTTCAATCGCTTGGTATTTGACATTTGCTTCATAGTTGGCAAATAGTTTATCTGTAAATGATTCTTGAATCGCGTTCATAGATTCCTCCTTTTATTCTACTGTCTATTATAACTCTTTTCACAAAGGAAGCAACCGAAAACATAAAAAGGCAAGGACATTCTCCCTCACCTTTTCTAAAATAATCCAAACTAAGTAATACTAGCAAGGAGAGTCTCTAACTCCTCCTTGGTCAGGCGACGCCATTCACCGCGTTTCAGCTTTTCGTCTAAAATCAAAGTTCCCATAGTCAAACGTTGCAAATCCACTACTTCCTTACCACAGTATGCCACCATGCGTTTGACCTGGTGAAACTTCCCTTCGGCAATGGTCACGTGAACCAGACTTTGATTCTTTTCTGGATCTACCGACACGATCTCCAGCTTAGCGGGCTGGCAGGTAAAATCCTTAAGCGGAATGCCCTTGGCAAATGTCTCCACATCTTCTTGGGTCATAATACCCTCGACTTGCGCCAAATAGGTCTTTTCCACATGACGTTTAGGTGAAAGAAGAGCATGGGCAAGCTTGCCGTCATTGGTCAAGAGCAGAAGACCATGCGTGTCAATATCCAAGCGCCCTACTGGAAAAACTTCCTTGGTCCGCGCCAAGTCATCTAGCAAGTCTAGAACCGTTCTATGCTTGGTATCCTCAGTCGCTGAAATGACTCCTTGGGGCTTGTTCATCATGTAGTAGACAAACTCCTCGTAGTCTAACTTTTGCCCATCAAAGCGAATTTCGTCTCTTTCTTCATTGATTTGCAGTTTAGCTGACTTTTCCTTTTTGCCATTTACCGTCACGCGCCCAGCCTTGAGCAAGTTTTTGACCTCTGTTCGACTCCCTACAGCGCAGGCAACTAAAAATTTATCTAATCTCATAGAACTATTATATCATACTCAAAAGGAGGCTGGCTCAATGACCAACCTCCTTTTCTTTTCAAATTTAGGAACTTAACTTCCTCGTCTCCAGAAAATAGCTAAGACAACCATAGCACCCAAAACAGCAGGAATAACAGCTGTTCCCGCTAAAATTGGTCCCCAAGTTCCAAAGAGCAGGTGACCCAGAAAGGCACCAATCCATCCGAGAAACATTTTTCCAAAGCATCCCATACTCTCTCCGCGATTGGTCAAAGCACCTGCCAAGAGTCCCACTAGGAGACCAACAAACATACTTCCCAGCATAGCTTCTCCTTAAATTGCCCAATCTCCATTACGGAAGAGGGGTACGCGTGTTCCATCCTCACGGATACCGTCTATATCCATTTGATTCGAACCAATCATAAAGTCCACGTGAACATCTGAACGGTTCAGTCCTGCAGCTTCAAGCTCTTCTTCGCTCATCTCTGCTCCACCAACAACGCTGGTCGCATAGGCTGCACCGATAGCCAAGTGGTTTGAAGCATTCTCATCGAAAAGCGTGTTAAAGAAGGTAATGCCTGACTGTGAAATTGGACTTGGATCTGGTACCAAGGCACATTCACCCAAGGCACGCGCGCCCGCATTTTCAAAGACAAGGTCCTTCATGACCTGATCACCCTTTTCAGCAGTAATGTCTACGATTTGACCATCCTTGAAGGTTACTTTAATGCCTTCGATGATATTTCCGTTGTAGCTAAGTGGTTTTGTAGAGGTTACATAGCCCTCTGCACGACGGAAGTCAGGAGCCGTAAAGATTTCTTCTGTTGGCATATTTGGCAAGAATCCTTCGTCTTGAGCATTGACAGCACCAGCTGATTCCCAAACGTGATTCTTAGGCAATCCAAGTGTCAAATCTGTTCCTGGCGCTGTATAGTGAAGGGCTGAGAATTGCTCTTTATTGAGCATATCAGCTTTGCTCTTAAGGATGGCTGCATGTTCTTCCCAAGCCTTAACTGGATCTTCTTCATAGACACGACAAGTTTTGAAGATTTGGTCCCAAAGGAGATCGACTGCTTCTTCATCGCTCGCAGCATTTGGAAAGACTTTCTTAGCCCACTCAAGCCCTGCTGCAGCTGCTACAGTCCAGCTAACCTTGTTGGATTGAGTTGCGATGC
Organism: Streptococcus mitis; assembly: GCF_003943905.1. GTDB lineage: Bacteria > Bacillota > Bacilli > Lactobacillales > Streptococcaceae > Streptococcus > Streptococcus mitis_BC. Next base: position 262,735 of record NZ_RJNS01000002.1, on the reverse strand, counting down.
GCATCGGCTTCATAGCGAGTCCCATCGCTTTTGCAGAAGCTGAAAGCTTATCAGCGTCCACACCGTTCAAGGCACCTGGGTCAGAAGAACGGACACCGAGACGACTAGCCTTGTTTTCCAAGAGATAGTTCATCTCAGCAATCTTGTATTCTGGCACATTGTCCAAACGCTCCATTGGTGCATGGAGGAATTTCTCACGGTTGATGATATCATCGGCCCACTGAACGATAACCTCATGCGCACCCAAGGCATAGGCTTCTTTCACGATTAGATGCGCCAATTCACGTTGCTCCACATCGATAGAAAGAGCCAAGGTGTGACCAGGTTGCACGTTAATTCCGTTCGCAACCAATAATTTCGCATATTTTTCTAGATTTTCTTTAAAATTTGGTAAAACCATTCTATTCTTCCTTTTCTTTTGTTATTTTTCCTTCAAAGCAGAAAATAATCCTGCTAAAGCAATGGCACCAGACAAGAGCGCTGTTGATAGGATAATTGTTTCATCCGCAAGCTCTAGCTGATAGTCAAAAACCTTTTCCGCTGGTTTATCTTCTGCAAAAATCCTAAGTTTCATCTTGAACTCCTTAAAATTTATTAAAATAAATCGCTATGACTGCCTGTCCTCAGCAAGTTTAAAATCAATTCCGACTTGTCTACTTTATAGACCAAAAGCCAATCTGGTTGGATATGACACTCACGAACTCCTTGAAAGTGCTTGGATGCTGCCAGTTGATGATCTCGATATTTGTCAGGAAGTTCTTTTTCTCGAACCAGAAAATTCAAAACTTCTTCTAATAATTCTGCCCTCAAACCACGCTTCATAGCCAACTTAAAATCTTTTTTAAACTGTTTATGATAACGAATCTTAAGCACGCAAGTCCTCCATCAAGTCAGAGACTGATTCAAAAGATTGGCTCATATTACGATTTTGATTTAAATCCGTTAATACCTCAAGTAACTTCCGATTCTCGTCTAGCCTAACATCAAAAGGCAAACCCTGATATTGAATAGCCTGACGAAGGAAAATATTGATAGCCGTTGTCATATCCATCCCCAGATTATTAAACACCTGTTGAGCCTGCTCCTTGACCTCACTATCCAAACGGATGCTCATGCTCGTCTTTGACATATTCTCACCTTCTTTCTATTTATTATTTTAACAAAAAAGAAGGCTTATGTAAATCTATTAGATATACATTAGCTTTCTTAACATTGATTATTAGGATAGTCTAAAAGATTCACAGAGAAAACAAGACAAAGAATAAGAAGTTTATATATTATCCGTGCAAGTCACTAACATTTTCATATTTTATATTTACTTCCGAATTTGAATTTGCAAATTTATAACCCATGAACAAAGCATTAAAATCGCTATAAGTTGATAAAATGATCTGATACTTATCTATAATTCCATGACGTAAAATTTCAATAAAAGATAGTACATTCATAGCATCCATGTCTTGAACTGGATCATCTATCATTAAGAAATTCAAATTATCAGATAGTTTAAACATCGTATTCAATGAAAGAGTAAATGCTAGTGAAACAACCGCTAACTGACCTGTACTTAGTTGATTAATTGCATCATGATCATTATTAGTATCGGATTTAAATCTAATAATTGCTATCTTTCCATTATCACTATTCGTTGTTTTCTTGTGTGTTAAGAAAATCCCCATACCTTGTTGATAATTTTGTAACATTTTTGCTGAGTATATAAAAAATGGGATACGTAGCTTTTTAACAATATCTATTTTGAACTGTTTTACCTCTTCTTTATATATAGTATTAATTTCTTCTAATCGTTCCACAGTTATTCTCAATGTTTCTATCTGACTTGATAAATCTTGAAGTTGCTGATTTTGAACTAGTTTATGCTGCCTATCAAGATAAAGTTTCTTATTCTCTAAATCTCCAATATGAATATCCTCTAATACTTCTACTTTACTTTGAAAATATGTGGGAAATATGTTCTCAGCGTCCGCTATCAGATTCTCATTAATAGCATAGTGATTATCAACTGCCAAGTGAATAGCATTTTTTAATTCAAGCAATCGACTATCAATTACAGCCTTATTTATCTTCGAATATGAACTTGATTCTAATTGGTATGTTTCAAACTGCAATTCAGGAAATTCTTCTCTTAAGACCTCCAGTTCTTCCTTTATATTTCCCAAACTATTATTATCTAGCAACCTGTAAACATCATCATCAACTACTAATTTAGATTGAAATTCTTTCAAGTTTAACTGGTACTACTGGTTATAGTCTTTAAATTCTAACCTTCCCAACTCATATGGTACCATAGTTGTATACGACTGAATAAAAGTTTTAAAACCTTCAACATTTTGAGAATAACTTTGATACGAACTTTTTAATTCTTGTAATTTATCTAATAGATTTTTATCTACATCCGTGGAAAGGTTATTTATTTCATCAGTGATTTTCTGCTTCAGCTGCTGGATTGATTCATTCAACAATAATTGAACTTCTTGTAATTGCTGACTATCTCTAGATGAAATTTCAAACAGATAAGCCTTATAATTATCATATGCCTCCGTTAAATCATTGTAGGAAGCAAATTGTGTGTTACAAAATGGACATTTATTTTCATCAACATGATTATGTTGTCTTAGTTCATCAAATTTTTTATCTAATTTTCTCCGTAACTGTCGTAGATCACTTAAGCTTTTATCTACTTGTCCAACACTTTCCCTTAGTGTCTGATAACTTGTAATTCGAGATTTAAGTAATTCAAAATAATTTGATAATCTATCGTCTTGAAAATACTGAAAAGACTGCGCTGCCATTTGATTGATATCAGTAGATAGATACGCCAAGTATTGATTTAATTGCTGTCTTCTCCTATATTCTTGAGTTATAGTGTCAAATGATTGAAGATAATTTTCTAAAAGTACGTATTCAAATAATCTCGTATTCTCTAATGTATATTTTTCCCAGAGCCATTGAGAATTTGATTTAAAAATATTGGGAGATAATATTGAAAAATATAATGCTTGTTTGATAGCCCTATCACCAGCAATATCTTGTTTTCTTTTATCGCTTTTCCTCTTCCTATTATACTCCTCTATCGAGAAATTCTTCTTAAAATCAATAATATTTTGTAAAGTATTTTGATAAATTAATAATTTGTCAAGATTAGCAATAGAAAAAGGAGTTTCACAATCAAATACAAATTCCTTATGATTAAATAATCTATGATAAGGGACATCCGATAGTTCTTGCTGTTTTAAGTGTTTTAATTTTCCCTCTAAATCACTAATCTTTCTATTAATAACGTTTGTTACGGTATTAATATCTTTTATTTTCTTCTCTACTTTATCCGTTTTTACTAAAAAAGATAAACTATCGCCTCTTTCTTGTTCCGTTTGCTTTAGAAAGAAGGTTGTTTCTTCCTGTTGAATATAATTAAATAGATTAAAAATTTTTTCTATCTCATATTTCCCATTAATACCTAAAAATGCATCAATAGAACTTTGAGTAATCTCTTCCAGACTAGTATGATCTATAGAACTAAAATTTGTCTCGCTTACTTCCACTTGTCTAAATAACATAAACTGACTGGCAGATTTCAAAGGTGCAAATAAGTTGCTACTATCAGTAGAACTATTTACTAATTTCCTTACAATTACAAGTTGTTCACCATTCATTTTTTCTAGCCACAATTTGATAATTACCGGCTGACCAATTTCATTCTGAAAAAATGGCTTATTATATACAATATTTTCAGCAGTAACTTTATTAATGCGAGAAAGATTACCAGTTAACCCTAACTCAATTGCATCAAAAATTGTTGTTTTACCATATCCATTTGGTCCCACTAAGAATGTTATTCCATCACTAAAATCAATAACTGTTTCATTTCTAAAGTTCTTGAAATTATAAAGTAAAATTTTCCTAATCTTCACAAGTTCAGTCTCCTAAAATTTGATTTAAGCTATCCAGCAAACCACTAGCTTCATCTTCAAGTTGTTTCCTAATATCAACTCCACTAAAAATTTCTAAAATATCATCTACCTGCTTTTTATGATCATTTAGCCCTTCCATTTCAATTCGTGATTGGATTTTATTTTCAACTATCTCAAAATGATTATCAGAATGATGAAGAGAAACAAATGGTAATTTAATAATTAGTTGCATAGCAATAAAATAAGAAGTATCAAAAAACATATCACTCTCAAATTTATCAAATAAATACTCATCCTCAGGAGAAGTAGACTGAATATAATTTAGCAAATCTTCAATATTTGAGTTCAGTCTACTTAATCCTTCCTCGGTATATAATATGACATATTTTCTAAAATAATATTCATCTTCCTCAACTTTCATAATCATATTTCTAAGATTTTCATATGATTGCTTCAGTTCATCAACTTTAATAGTTACAAATAAAGAGGTATTTTTCTTAATTTTTCCATCATTAATTTCTTCAAAGCAAGATATCAATTGATTTGTTTGCTCACAAGTAAAAAAATCCGTTCCTCCTTCGCTACTAGATTTAAAATCCTCCCTACTATATTCTTGAATAAGGAAAAATTCATTTCCTTCCCCTCCCCACAATTCTAAATGCTCATCACATTTATTAAAATTATGTTGTTCTAAGATCTGTTGCAAAAAATTATTCATTTCAATCCTCTTTCAATTTTTCAACAGTATTCACACAATCAATATATTCTAAATTATTTGAAAATATTCTATTTTTTACCTCGCCAAGGGCTCCTGCAAGCAACTTTTCTTTTCCACCTTCATGGATTGGCTTCTCTTCAAAAAACTTTTGTCCATCTATATTCATATTAATCAAATAATCAGTATCAAAGCTAGCCCTTATAAAATTTTTATTAGCCATTATTTTATCTCGAACTTTACTTGCTGCCCCATTAGGAGCATGAATCATACTAAGTCTGAGTGACTCATGATTTAGAGTATACCGTAAACTGTCTAACAAAAGTCGTTCTTGTTTACAATTTTTAAGAAACTCATATAGGATATATTCAATGCTATCTTTATCAATTAAATTATCTATATTATTTAATTGCTGAAGTTCAGCGATATTGTTATCTGGATGCAAATCAATCAACAATTGTTTAAATTTATCATCTGACAGATTTAAAATCTGATTCATAACCAATGTATCAGCATCATCTTCAACAATGTTATTCCAATGCATTTCAAGACTTAATTTCGCTCTTCTAACAGATTGTCTATGACGTTTTTCCTGTGAAATAATAATTTTTAAAATTTCTTGAAAATATATTACAGGATAAACACCATTCCCATTATTATGTGCTTGACTAATCCGTCTAGAAACTAAATCTTTAATTTCACATAGCGTCTCCTCTATATGTTCCGAATCATCTTTCAAAGAACTATTAGAATATATCAAAATTTCCTTGATTTTTTCTTCACAAAAATTATCAATAGGTGATTGGCTCCCTCTAACCAAATCACAATATTTTTTATTATCTGGATAGGTGTATAGTTGAACTCGGCTCTTATTAGGTACATAATTTGCTCCTTTATAGGTTTGTTGGAATACTTCCTCATTCATATCCCATCCCTGAACTTCACAAATAACATGTAAAAATCTATTATCTTTAGTCGTTCCTAAAGTTTGATACCCAGAGGGGCATTTCTTAGAATTTATTGATCTAACATTACGATAATCATTCGGGTATCTCCCCTTTTTCTTAGCTTTTACTTGATGCCTTGATATTACTCGTGTAGATTGACAAATCTCAATATCTTCACCACCATTTTTTTCAAATATTAATTTATATGTGCTATGATCTTCTTCTTTTTCTAATAGCTTTCTAAGCTCAGTTAATGCTAAAAATATGCCAACCTTTCCTTGGTGATTATATCCACTCCAACTTGAGGTTGCATTTCGCCTATCATACGTCATTACTTTATCCTTCAACTCTATTAATTTCTCTTGTATCTTACTCCACTTTTCAAATAATATCCTTTAGAAAACAACCACTACAAATATATCAATATTCCTAGAGTCATCAAGCTAGTTAACAAATTCTGATTCTAACACACACTCCAAAGTCCTCAATATCAATCTTTTTCAAGTCCCCACAATCAAGATAGTTAATCTTACTAGCTTTAATTTTTCAAAAACATTGCTATTTTTCTAGTTTTATTTAAAACAACTCATCAAACAAACTCAACTGGTTATCCTCTGGCATATTGCCGAGAATCCCCATTTCATCCATCTTCTCAACCAAAGTTGATGAAAGTCCACCGCGCTTGCGGAGTTCGGTTTTGGAGAGGAATTCTCCCTCTTCACGCGCACGCACCAACTGCTTAGCAACGTTCTCTCCCAGACCATCCATTGCTACAAATGGCGGAATGAGGGTATCCCCATCAATGAGGAATTCAGTTGCATCACTACGATAGAGATCGAGTTTGCCAAACTTGAAACCACGTTCCCACATTTCATTGACAATCTCAAGAGTTGTATAGAGGTCAATTTCCACATTAGAAGCTTCATTGTTCTTCCGTTTTTCAGCAATTTCTTCCATTCTGCGCTTGATAGCATCCAATCCCGCACCCATGGTCTTGATATCAAAAGCCTTTGCACGGATAGAGAAGTAAGCACAGTAATAATAAATGGGATGGTGAACCTTGAAGTAGGCCACACGCAAGGCCATCATAACATAGGCTGCCGCATGGGCTTTAGGGAACATATACTTGATTTTTCCACAGGATTCGATATACCACTCTGGCACCTTATTGGCCTTCATAGCTTCGATATAACCATTTCTCTCCTCTTCAGAAATCTTCAACCACAAGCCCTTACGTACCCGTTCCATGATGGTAAAGGCCATCTTAGGCTCGAGACCCGCATGCATGAGGTAAACCATGATGTCGTCCCGACAACCGATAACGGTTGATAGATCTGCAATTCCTTGCTTGATCAAATCCTGTGCATTTCCCAACCACACATCGGTACCGTGGGACAGACCAGACAGCTGAAGCAACTCCGCAAAAGTCGTCGGATGCGTCTCGTCTACCATCCCACGTACAAAGTTTGTTCCAAACTCTGGAATTCCCAGCATACCCGTCGGCGTACCGATTTGCTCCGGCGTCACCCCAAGTACATCCGTCCCAGAAAAGAGGGCCATCACGCCTTCATCATCCATAGGAATTTCATTAGGGTCAATACCAGACAGATCCTGAAGTTTCCGAATCATAGTCGGATCATCATGCCCCAGCACATCGAGTTTGAGGACGTTCTCATCGATATCGTGGAAGTTAAAGTGAGTCGTCTGCCATTCAGCCGTCACGTCATCTGCTGGATATTGGACAGGCGTAAAATCGTAGACATCCATGTAGTTAGGAATAACAACGATTCCTCCCGGGTGTTGTCCTGTTGTCCGCTTGACACCAGCCGCACCCTGAGCGAGGCGTTCCACCTCTGCATCACGATAAAACTTCCCATAGTCTCTCTCATAGCCCTTTACAAATCCATAGGCAGTCTTGGCAGCCACCGTACCAACCGTTCCTGCACGGAAGGCATATTCTTCACCAAAGATATCACGCACATCCAAGTGGGCGCTAGGCTGGTCTTCTCCCGAGAAGTTCAAGTCAATATCGGGAACCTTGTCCCCATCAAAACCAAGGAAGGTCTCGAAAGGAATATCCTGTCCATTTTTGCTAAGTTTATGACCACATTTTGGGCAGTCCTTATTAGGCATGTCAAATCCTGAACCGTAAGAACCATCGGTGATAAATTCACTATACTGACACTGACCACAGACATAGTGTGGAGAGAGAGGATTAACCTCTGTGATCCCGATCATAGTCGCAACGAAACTGGAACCAACAGAACCACGAGAACCAACTAAGTAGCCCCGTTCATTGGAACGTTGCACCAGCATCTGCGATGCCAGATAAATCACGGCAAATCCATTCCCCAGAATGGAGGTTAATTCTTTTTCAATCCGCAAATCAACGATATCTGGCAGAGGATTTCCATAAATCTCAAAAGCTTTCTTATAGGTCAGCTCAGCGACCGTTTCTTCAGCCTTGTCGATGAAAGGTGTATACAAGTCACCCTTAACGACCTCAACAGACTCAAAGATATCTGCCAAGGCATTGGTATTTTCAATAACCAATTTGCGTGCTAGATCTTCGCCCAAGAAGGCAAATTCATCCAACATCTCATTAGTCGTTCGAAAATGAGCTTTAGGTAGCGGAGCTGGTTGGGCATGTTCACCGTGACCAATAGTTCGGTTAATCATAGCCCCCTGTCCCAAACTACGGACGATAATTTCACGGTAAATCTCTTCTTCCGGTTCGATATAATGGACATTTCCCGTAGCCAGAACAGGCTTGCCAAGACGGTCCCCGACCTCTATCAAACTCTTGATAATGGTCTGGAGTTCATCCATATCCTTGACCTGCTCCTTAGCAATCAAGGGAGCATAGATAGCTGGTGGCATGACCTCGATAAAGTCATAATACTTGGCCACCTCAACCGCTGCATCCACACCTTGGGAAACAACTGCATCAAAAACTTCACCTTCTGAACAGGCTGATCCTAAAATCAAGCCCTCCCGATGGGCATCTAGAACCGTTCTCGGTATCCGTGGTACTCCTTCAAAGTACTTAGTATTGGACAAAGAAACCAGCTTAAAAATATTTTTTAAACCAACTTGATTCTTGACATAAATGGTCGCATGCTTGATCCGAGCTTTTTTATAAGAATCAGGACTAATCAAATCAATGTTTAGTCTAGCCAAGTCAGTCACACTATGTTTTTCTGCCACCTCTTTGATAAAGATAAAAAGCAGACGACCCGTAGCTTCTGCATCGTAATTGGCCATGTGGTGGTGTTCTAGAGCCACACCAAAACGCTTGGTCAAAGGTCCCAAACCATGACGTTTATACTCAGGATAGAGGTTCCTAGCAAACTCCAGCGTATCGATAACTGGCTGGCTAATCTTAGGCAGACCATGGCGCTCATAGTTGGCATTCATAAAGCCAACATCAAAGGTTGCATTGTGGGCAACTAGGACGGTATCCTTACAGAATTCTTGGAATTCTTGCAAAACTTGTTCCAGTGGTTTGGCATTTTTGACATGATCATCCGTAATTCCAGTCAACTCAGTAGTAAAAGCTGACAAGGGGTGTCCAGGATTGATAAATTCATCAAATTCAGCAATGACATTCCCCTTGTACATCTTAGAGGCCGCAACCTGAATCAAGTCATTATAGATAGCTGAAAGCCCCGTCGTTTCCACGTCAAAGACCACGTAGGTTGCTTCAGATAGATCCATCTCCACTTCGTTATAGACGATAGGAACACGATCCTCAACGATATTAGCTTCCATCCCATAGATCAGCTGGATTCCCGCTTTCTTGGCAGCCTTATAGCCATGTGGAAAGGACTGAACATTGCCATGGTCCGTAATGGCAACCGCCTTGTGACCCCATTTTGCAGCTGTCGCGACGATTTCTTCGACCTCTGGTAGAGCATCCATGGTCGACATATTAGTATGAGCATGAAACTCAACCCGACGCTCACCTTCTGGCATCAAATCCTTCCGCTCATAGTGAACAACTTCCTGCACATCCTGCACGTTCATGGTCAAATCGCGTGTAAAGTTATTCATCTCCACATTCCCACGCACTCTGAGCCAAGAATTCTTCTTGATTAAATCAAATTTTTGAGCCTCTTCTTCATTCTTAACCCATTTTTGCATTGAAAAACTTGAAGTGTAGTCCGTCATTTTAAAATTGATCAAAACGCGACCAGTTCTGGTCACTTTATGTTCCACATCAAAAACGACCCCTTCAAAGACCAGACGATTTTCCTCAGTCGTCACGTCGATCATCTGGGTAACTTCTGCCTTATCTAGTTTTGGCTTAGCCGCAGCTTTTTTAGCCTGAAAATCGAAGGCTGGTTTCTCTTCTACTGGAGGAGGAGCCATTTGTTCCAGTTGTTCCATAGCACGCAAAGCCTCTTCATTGGCAGCCTGTACAATTTGTTCATTCTCCGTATAGAAGGCTTCCTCCTGCTCTTGTGTAAGGGCATCATTCTTTTCTATTTGGCATACAAAGGCTGGGAAACCAAACTTTTCAAGTTGCTTTGCTAGATTAGGAAGATGATTCTTCTTAAAGTGTTCCTTATCAATCGCCTCTGAACCTTCAATAAAGAGTTGATTTCCCTCCGCACGAACTTGCAGATTCTGATAAAGAGACTTAAATCCTTGGCTAGCACACGGACCTTCAGAAAAAGCCTCCTTATAGTAGGCCTGCAAGAGTTCATTAGAAAATTCCTGAGAGAGCGCCTTGATTTCGAAAACAGCTCGATTCCCTGTCTTAGAAAATTCTTCACTAAGCCCTTTCTTTAACTCTAAAAAGATTTCAATCGGTAAAATATTAGAAAATACAAAGTGAAATTCCCAAATCTTACTAATTTTATGAACCACAACACGCTCAATACTTGCATCAACAAGAGTAGGATCCTGTCGCAGCTGATCAGAGATTCCTAGTTGATTCATTAAAATTTCAAACTTACTTGACATTCAATTTCCTCACATTATTCTCTTACTATTTTACCATAATTAAAGAAAATATATAGCCAGTACCATCTCCCTTGCGACTTAGATGGAAAGATTTTATCATACTTGTAATAGATAAAACTATACTGACTCGTAGTCACATATTAAAAAGTGAGATGATTTTCATCTCACTTTTATTCTTAAAATCCATTATGGTCGCTGAGTTCTTTGAACCAGTGGCCTGATTTCTTCAGGCGACGTTCTTGCGTTTCCAAGTCAAGCTCAACCAAACCATAGCGGTTTTTATAGCTATTGAGCCATGACCAGCAATCGATAAAGGTCCAAATCAAGTAACCCTTACAGTTGGCCCCGTCTTCAATGGCACGGTGGAGTTCACGAAGATGACATTTGACAAAGTCAATACGATAGTCGTCCTGAATCATGCCATTCTCACGGAACTTGTCTTCACCTTCAACCCCCATACCATTCTCTGTCAGCATCCACTCAATATTACCATAGTTTTCCTTGATATTTTGAGCGATATCATAAATCCCTTGCTCGTAGATTTCCCAACCGCGGTGAGGATTGATTTTACGTCCAGGCATAACATAAGGCGCGTAAAAATGCTCTGGCAAGAGCGGGCTATCAGGATGTTTAGCAAAACGCGGTGCCATGACACGCAAAGGCTGGTAGTAATTGACTCCTAGGAGATCAACTGTATTCTCGCGAATAAGTTCTAACTCTTCAACAGTGTACTCTGGCAACAAGTCATGCTCAGACAAGATTTCTACCAACTCCTGTGGATAAGCTCCCAAAACAGACGGATCTAGGAAAGATTGAGCTTGAAAGAGGTCGGCAATGCGAGCGGCCTTGACATCCGCAGGATGCTGGCTACGTGGATAGGCTGGTGTCAAGTTAAGGACAATCCCAATCTTAGAATCTGGCAGAATCTCATGACAAGCCTTAACCGCAAGACTACTAGCCAGTTGTGTGTGATAGGCAACCTTAACCGCTGCTTTGGCATCCACCTTGTGAGGATAGTGGGCATCGTAAAAATAGCCAAACTCTACAGGGACGATGGGCTCGTTAAAGGTAATCCATTGGTCCACCAAGTCACCGTAAGTCTCAAAACAAAAACGAGCATAGTCTTCATAGGCTGAGACAGTCGCCTTATTTTCCCAACCATCCCCATCTGCTTGAAGGGCAAAAGGGAGGTCAAAGTGGTAGAGATTGACTAGAAGACGGATTCCCTTAGACTTGATGGCTTCAAATACCTGACGGTAGAAAGCCACCCCTTGAGGATTGACTTCTCCACGGCCTTGTGGGAAAACGCGAGACCACTGGATAGAAGTGCGAAAGGCTGTATGACCAGTCTCTACCAAAAGCTCAATATCCTTCTCCCAGTTTTCGTAAAAAGTCGATGTTTTGTCAGGTCCAATCCCATTGTAGTAGCGATTGGGTTCCACCTGATACCAATAATCCCAGAGATTATCTCCCTTGCCATCACCTGGCACTCGTCCTTCTGTCTGTGGTCCAGAAGTGGAGGAACCCCAAACAAAATCCTTTGGAAATTTTAGCATTGTTATACCTCTTAAATTGATTATGTCTTTATTCACTCCCATTATATAGAAAAAACAAGGTAAAAACTAGTTACATTTTTGCCTTGTTTTTCTTCTGATTATAGTTTTTATTTCTTGCTTAGGATTTCAAGCGTTTCGAGCAAGTTATCTGCATGAACCTCGATGGTGTCACCAGTCGCTTTAATCTTAACTTCTACAATGCCATCGGCTGCTTTCTTCCCAACAGTAATGCGAATTGGCAACCCAATCAAGTCGCTATCGCTGAATTTGACTCCGACACGTTCGTTACGGTCATCTGTCAAGACTTCGTAACCAGCTTCCATCAAGTTGGATTCCAGTTTTTCTGTTAAGGCTTGCGCTTCTTCATCTTTGACATTGACAGTGATCAAGTGCACATCAAATGGTGCCAATTCTTTAGGGAAGTTAACTCCCCAAGCGTAACGGTATTCACCTTTTGGCGTTTTGTTAACAAAGAGGCGAGCGTGTTGTTCCATAACTGCTGAGAGAAGACGGCTAACACCGATACCGTAACATCCCATGATGATTGGCACAGCACGACCATTCTCGTCCAAAACATCTGCGCCCATACTTGCCGAGTAGCGAGTTCCGAGTTTGAAAATATGACCAATCTCGATACCACGGGCAAAGTTAAGAACGCCTTGTCCGTCTGGTGAAATTTCACCCTCACGAACTTCGCGGATATCCACGTATTCTGCAGTGAAGTCACGACCTGGGTTCACACCTGTCAAGTGGTAGCCATCTTCGTTGGCCCCCACAACAGCATTGCGAACATCTTGCACCTTACGGTCTGCAATGATTTTCACATTCTCTGGCAAACCAACTGGGCCAAGTGAACCAAAGCCGGCTTGAACAGCACTTGCGACTTCTTCTTCGCTCACAACATCAAAGAAATCTGCACCCAAATGGTTTTTCAACTTGACTTCGTTGAGTTGGTCATTTCCAACTAGAAGGGCTGCAACAAGTTCTCCATCTGCCATGTAGAAGAGAGTTTTAATCGTTTGCTCTTCTGGCACGTTAAGGAAGGCTGCCACTTCATCAATGGATTTAACACCTGGAGTTTCGACGCGAATCACTTCTTCTTCCGCAACGACACGGTTGCTTGGTTTGTACTCGTTTGTTGCCATTTCTAAGTTAGCTGCATAGCTAGACTCACTTGAGTAGGCAATGGTGTCTTCACCAGAAACCATCCATTTGAGTAATTCTGCCTTGATTTCTTCTTGTACTTCTGCAGGAATTTCATCAAATGAGGCAACTGACTTGTCTAAGACAACCCAGCGGTCGAGGTCTGTACGGGCTGGTGTAATCGCCATAAATTCTTGGCTATCCTTACCACCCATGGCTCCACCGTCACCGATGATAGCCTTGAAGTCCAAGCCACTACGAGTGAAAATACGTTCATAGGCCGCCTTGTACTCGTCATATGTTACATCCAAACTATCATAGTTGGCATGGAAACTATAGCCGTCTTTCATAATAAATTCACGCGTACGGAGGAGGCCGTTACGTGGGCGTTTTTCATCACGGTACTTAGGTTGGATTTGGTAAAGGTTAAGTGGCAATTGCTTGTAAGACTTGACTGAATCACGGACAATGGCTGTGAAAGTCTCTTCGTGTGTCGGACCTAGGATAAAGTCCGACTTTTCACGGTTTTTCAGTTTATAAAGGTCTTCACCATAGGTTTCATAACGACCTGATTCACGCCAAAGATCGGCACTAAGAAGGGCCGGAGCTAGCATTTCTACCGCACCAATCTTATCAAACTCTTGGCGCATGATGTTCTTAGCCTTTTCAATCACACGGTTAGCAAGTGGTAGGTAAGAATAAACACCTGCAGAAACTTGACGAACATAGCCAGCACGCAACATAAGGGCGTGGCTGATAACTTGAGCATCGCTTGGCATTTCGCGAAGCGTAGGGATTAGCATTTTACTTTGTTTCATAATATTCCTCGATTATCTAAAAGAAGAGTCGCATAATGTCATTCCAGGTCACAGCTAGCATCAAGACAACCATGATAACTACACCAGCCATGGTGACATAGGTTTCAATTTCTTGTTTAAGGGGTTTCCGGCGGATAGCCTCTAGGATATTGAGCACAATCTTTCCACCATCCAAAGCCGGGATCGGAATCAAGTTAAAAATCCCGATATTGATGGAAATCATGGCTAGGAAGTAAAGGACATTCTCAAGACCATTTTTAGCAGCATCGCTACTTGCCTTAAAAATGGCAACGGGACCACCGAGTTTGTTCAAATCTGGATGGAAAATCAAGTTTTTCAGAGCCGAAAGGATACGGAGCCCCGAATCAGCAGCTGTCGTAAATCCACCAACAAACATGGATAGAAAGTCTGACTTGACCCCCGGTTGAACCCCAAGAATATAGCGTCCTTGATTCTCTTCTGGAGTCACCGTGACTTGTTTTTCGCTACCATTTTCAGAAATGGTCACATCCAAGGTCGGGGCGGTCTTGTCCTTGGTATCTGCTTCCACAGCCTGGGTCAAGTCTTGCCAATTCTTAACCTCATGCGAGCCGACCTTGGTGATTTGAGCTGTCTCAGCTACGCCCACCTTAGCCAAAGCTCCTTCTGGCATGACATGAAAGAGATTGGTCTGAGTGTCTCTAACACCGCCCTGCAAAAAGATCAAGATCCAAAAAACAACAACACCTAAGATAAAGTTATTCATAGGACCTGCAAAGTTGGTGATGAGCTTACCCCAGATAGAAGCATTTTGGTACTGTACATCCAGAGGGGCAATGCGTACTTCGGTTCCATCTTCTTCAACAACCGTTGCATCATGATCCACTGTAAAAGTCTTTTCTTCTTCCAAGACCAAACCCTTGATAAAGAGCTTGTCTTCAAAGTCAAACTGGGTTACCTGCATAGGAAGAGCAGTTTGATCCAGTTTCTTCCCTGAGAGGTTGATCCGTTTGACCTTACCATCATCAGCAAGTGTTAAACTGACCGGAGTTCCTGTCTTGATCTCTGTCGCATCATCACCCCAGCCTGCCATACGAACATAGCCTCCTAGAGGAAGGATTCGAATGGTATAAGCAGTGCCATCCTTACCGATATGGGAAAAAATCTTGGGCCCCATACCAATGGCAAATTCACGAACTAGAATGCCCGATTTCTTGGCAAAATAAAAATGTCCAAACTCATGCACCACCACAATAATCCCAAAAACGAGGATAAAGGTTAGCAATCCAATCATTCAATATTCCTTTCTTTAAAACAGGCCAAATAAGTGCATCATTGGAAACACAATCAGCATGCTGTCAAAGCGATCCAACACACCGCCATGTCCAGGGATAAATTTTCCAGAATCCTTGACACCGAAATGGCGTTTCATGGCACTCTCAATCAAGTCACCAAACTGACCTGCCACACTGAAGAAGGCAGCAAAGAGACTCATTCTATAAATCCCATAAGGAAGAGCAACTGTGCTGTCCACTAACATGAAAACTACTGTTATCAGTACCGCACCTAGAATACCACCGACAAAGCCCTCAATACTCTTATTAGGAGAAACTCTCGGAGCCAACTTATGTTTACCAAAATTCATCCCTGTAAGGTAGGCTGCGCTATCTGTCGCCCAAACGATAAAAAGGGCCAAAAGTACCTTGTCAAAACCTGCCACCCGAGCATCTAGTAAGGCATTAAAGCCAAAACCAACATAAAAGCTCACAGCAATTGGAAAAGCGGCATCTTCAATCGTATAGTTTTTATTGAAAACGGTCGTCCCTAGCATTATGGTAATCAGAACACTGTAGGCAACCACATTTCCATCAACAGGCAAAAATGTTAGGTAATTTTCCAAAGGAACTGTGAGAGCGAAGGTCGCAAAAAGAGTCAAAGCACCCTCAATGGTCATAGTCTTTAGCCCCTTCATGTGCAAGAGTTCATGGACACCTAGCATCGCTAACAAGCCAATCCCTATCTGCAACAGGGGCCCTCCCGCAAATAAGACTGGAAGGAAAATCGCCAGGGCCAATACCGCAAACAATGTTCTCTTTTGTAAATCCTTGGTCATATCTTCTCCTAAACTCCTCCAAAACGGCGATTGCGATGGTTAAAAGCAGCAATAGCTTCCTGCAAGGCAGCTTCATCAAAATCAGGCCACAAGGTATCCGTAAAGTAAAGCTCGCTATAGGCTGCTTGCCATGGCAAGAAATTACTCAAACGCAACTCACCACTCGTACGGATAATCAAGTCCGGATCCCGCAAATCCTTTGGCAGGTGTTGCGTGAAAAGATAGTCCCCAATCATATCTTCTGTGATGTCACCAGGGTTGATTTTAGCATCTAGAACATCTTGAGCCAAGCCCTTAAGAGCCTGCGTAATTTCAGCACGACCACCATAGTTAAGCGCAAAATTGAGAATCAAGCCCGTATTGTTCTTGGTCAACTCCTCTGCCTTTTTCAAAGCTTCAAAAGTCGGCTTAGGCAAACGGTCTGTCTCCCCAATCATCTGAATCTTAACGTTATTTGCGTGCAATTCAGGGACATAGTTATCATAAAATTCGACTGGCAAATTCATGATAAACTTGACTTCTTGATCTGGGCGTGTCCAATTTTCCGTTGAAAAGGCATAAACCGTGATGACCTTAACTCCCATCTTATTAGCTGCCTTGGTCACCTTTTGGAGGGCTTCCATCCCTGCCTTATGACCAAAAACCCGTGGTTGCATCCGTTTTTTAGCCCAGCGACCATTCCCATCCATGATGATGCCAATGTGAGCAGGAACCTGTGTTGGAACCTCAACTTCTACAGCTTTATCTTTCTTAAAAAATCCAAACATGTTCTTATTCCTATTCAAAAATCTATCGTTTCATTATACCATATTTCCCTCTATTCTTCTATTGCTAAGTTACTGCCCCTGCTTACAGATAGACAAAAAATAAGCCGCCTGATTGGGCGACTTAATTTTATAGGGAGATTATTATGAAAAAGTTTTAGGAGTTTAAGTTAAGTTTCTCTTAACTTACGAGCTTAGTATACACCTCCTAGCTTAAATTTTTCTTAAGTTTTTTGAGAAATGAAAAATCTAAAATAAGATTGCCCACTTGAGTGTACGAAAAGTACCTCAAATCATCTCAAATAGCCAATCTAAGTCTAAAACCTAGCTTTTTCTGAAAGTCATTTCAAGCTGACACCTTTTTCCATAGTTTATAGATTGAAACTTTGCCTCATAAGTTACTTTCATAATGCACTTATCTATCAAATCATATATTCTACACTATAGCTAGCGTCTGATAAGATACGAGCCAGAAACTGCTTGGTTCGTTCTTCTTGTGGACGACTAAAGAAATCGTGGGGATTGTTCTCCTCTACGATACGGCCTCCGTCCATAAAAATAACGTGATTAGCGACATCTCTAGCAAATCCCATCTCATGTGTGACGACCACCATGGTCACACCTTCTCCAGCCAACTGTTTCAGAACATCCAAAACATCTCCAACTAACTCAGGGTCTAGTGCTGATGTTGGTTCATCTAGCAAAATGACCTCGGGCTTGACGGCAATGGCACGCGCAATTCCTATTCGTTGTTGTTGCCCTCCAGATAGCTGAGAAGGGTAGTAGTCTTTGTAGGCCAGTAAACCAACTTTTTCCAAGGCAGATTCTGCACGTTTGAGCGCTTCTTCCTTGGGAACTTTACGAGCCACGATTAGACCTTCTAGAATATTTTCCAGAGCAGTTTTATTTGCAAAGAGATTGTAGTGTTGGAAAACAAAGGCTGTTTTTTGGCGAATTTCTAGAATGTCTTTCTTGCTTAATTTGGCCAAGTCATAAGTTTTTCCTGCCAAGGTCAACTGACCGCTATCAGCTTTTTCTAAGTGGTTGAGACAACGGAGAAAGGTCGTTTTCCCCGAACCTGATGGTCCTAAAATGACGACTACATCCCCTTGATTGACCTGGAGATTGACATCCTCCAGGACCTGCCTCTCACCAAATGTTTTTGCGATATGTTCTACTTGTAACATCCTGTCCTCCTATACAAAACGCGCGCTAGATGCTTTTGCACTCTTTTCTTTTTTCACATAGCCTTTTTCCAGTAGGGAGAAGCCCCACTGAATCAAACCACAGATCAAAATATACTGCAAAAAGATCACAAAATAAGATTCAAAATACTGGTAGCCGTAGGATGCTTCCACACGGGCAATAGCGGTGATGTCCTTGATGGTCATGACAAAGACCAGAGAGGTCCCTTTGACGATATTGATCACCAGATTGGCCAAGTTAGGCAAGGCTGAGCGCAAGGCTTGAGGAAAAACAATCCTTAAATAGGCCTGGGTCGTAGTCAGTCCAATCGCATGCGCCGCCTCTAGTTGTCCCTTGTCCACCGTCAAGATAGCTGAACGCAAAATCTCCGATAAACTCCCGACTGTCATCAAACTATAAATGATAAAAGCATAGTAGAGAGGATCAAGTTTGAAAATATCAAAGTCACTGCCTATACTTTTGAGAAATTGATTCAGCAAACTTGGAAACAAACTATAAAAGAAGAGAATCAATAAAATCGGAGGAGTCGCTCGGATAAAGGCCAGATAAACCAGAGAAAAACTCCTCACACCTCGAACCTTATAGATCTGCCCCAATGCTAAAAATAGAGCCGGTAAAAAGCTTAAGACCATAGCCACAATCATGATAATCAAGGTGATTGGCACACCCTTCAAGGTCTCCAGAAAGGTCTTTACAATATAGTCTATATCCATTTCTTACCTCCCTTTTGTTTCCAAAGACTTCTCAAGCAAACGACTCAAGCTAGAAATAACTAAGGCAATCCCCCAGTAAAGAAGCGCAACCGCCGTATAGGTTTCCAGAGAGTAGTTCCCCAAATTGCGACTAATCAAGAGATTCCCTGCTCCCATAACATCAACAAAACCAATCGTATAAGCCAAAGCAGCATCCCGCATGAGATTGAGAATAGCAGTCGTTATATTGGGAAGAGCAACTTGAAAAGCTTGGGGGAAAATGATTCTCCAAAAAGTCTGACTTGGAGTCAAACCAATACTAAGCCCGGCCTCTGTCTGCCCCTTTGGAATAGCTTGATAGGCCGCCTTGAAAACCTCGGCAACAATAGCCGCAAACAAGAGAATCATCGTCAGGAGAACAAAAATAGTTTTAGACCAGTTGTTGATATCCAAACCAAGCCACCATTTCAGAAATTCTGGCAAGCCATAAAAGACTAGAAAAAGCAAGACAATCGGCGGTGTACAACGAAGGGTAAAGATATAGCCTTTGGAAATCGTTGCAAAACTCTTGTCTTCTCCTACTTGCGCCCAGGCCAAGAGA
Source organism: Streptococcus mitis (assembly GCF_003943905.1). GTDB lineage: Bacteria > Bacillota > Bacilli > Lactobacillales > Streptococcaceae > Streptococcus > Streptococcus mitis_BC. Next base: position 243,304 of record NZ_RJNS01000002.1, on the reverse strand, counting down.
CCTCCAAAAAGGGAACCAAGAAGAGTGGTAAAAAAGAGAATGGACAAGGTCATCGGAAGCGCCTGCCATAAGGTCGGCAAAAACTGAAAGACCTTGGAAAAATCATAAGAAACCATGCAAAACCCTTTCTAGTCTTGGAATTTCTGGTCTAGTCTTTGTCTACGTAACTAAAGACATCTTCTTTAAAGTATTGCTGAGATAGCTTGGCAAGCGTGCCATCTTCTTTCAACTCTTTGATTGCTTTTTCGTATTCTTTAGCGAATTTCTCACCCTTTTCATCACGGTGAATCAAGGGATAAGTTGGAATGCCTTTATATGGGAACCAGCTGAGTTTATCCGCATATTGGTGGTAAGGGCCATCTTCTGCGGTAACTGCTTTTTCAAAAGACAGTTTGATATCAAAGAAGGCGTCATAACGTCCTTCTAAAACCCAAGCATAGGCATCTGCCACCTTAAAGGATTCAGCTGCTATCAGCTCAATCGGTGCATCCTGATGTTTTTCATTGTAGCTGGTGATGACATTCCATTGAGCATTCTGTGGAGAGATGGGAACCAATTTCCCTTTATTCTTAGCAAAGTCATCAATGGTTTTGTATTTCTGTTCATCTTCTTTTCTGACAGTAAATCCGATGATGCTCGCTCCGACTGGTTCAGATGGAATGACAAACTTTTTAGCTCGTTCTTCTGTGTACCAAGCTCCCTTGGTTCCGATGTCGTACTTGCCTGATTCCAGACCAATCAAGAGGTCGTCATCACTGGTACCCGTATATTCAAATTGATAGTTTGCCAACTTCTCATCAACAGCCTTCAAAACAGCTACTTCATAACCATCTGACTCCCCTTTTTCATTGACAAAGTCATAAGGTACGTAGTTCTGTGTATGGGCAACCTTCAAGGTTATGACCTCACCAGATGAAGCCGTTTCCCCCTCCTTGGCTGGAGCTCCAGCTAAACTTCTCCCGATAATCGTTGCCCCAATTACTGCAACAACTGCTACACCACCGATAATCCATGCTTTTTTACTCATCTTTTTCTCCTTTAGTTTTCAAGCGCTTCTCTCACCCACTGGATACGTTCAACTGCGATATCACTTGGAATGGTACAATCTGCCCCAAGTACCAAACCCTGTTTCCCAGCTTCTGCAACTAGTTTCTTTGCCTCAGCCTGAATGGCATCCTTGCTACCAGTATACAGTAAGCCCGTCTTGCCATTTTCGAATCCTCCAAGAACCGTACGTCCCTTGAAAATCTCACGACCTTCCTTGAGAGTGATTCCCTCTGGTCCTACAGCCCAGTTAAAGACTTGGGCAGGATAGTCTGCAAAAAGGTGAATATCATTTCGCGCTCCCTCGTAGCCACAGATATGAAGAACCGTGACACCACCAACAGCACTAGCCGCTTCTAGAATAGTTATCTCGCTAGGTGCAATGATAGCTTGATAATCTCCTGCCGACACTCGTTGATCTTGGATGCTTTGCACACTGAGATAGATCCCATCTGCACCAGCCTCTTCGATGACAGCTCGGCTGAGACTCGCGATATCCTCTGCAATCACATCCAACAACTTCTTCAGGGCTTCAGGGTCTTCAACCAGAAAATCAGCAATGAGGTCATCCCCACCAGATACTTCCCCTAGCAGCCACTTGAGATAGGTCACAGGAGCAAAAATATTGTAAATCGCAACGATATCTTCTGTAAACTCTTGCTTGATTTTCTGAACCAAGTCCACCTGCTCTTTTATCCAAGGGTGATCTGGTCCGAGTGGTTGAATGGTCGCCAACTCTTGAAGAGATTTTCCTTTGGCAATCACTGGATTTGGATAAGCAAAGTACCCATCACTCATGAGCTTGATAAAGTCCGGCTGAACTTCTCGAATAAAGCGCTTATGGCCCTCAATATTCTTCTCGATAATGGCTGGATTTGAGAAACCGTGTAGCCATTCGTCTTCTGATGTGAAATGGTGCCAAAAGCCTACTGGCACACGATCAACTTTCTCACCTCTAAATGCTTTTAAAACCCATTCTCTTTTTTCTGACATTCTTATTCTCCATTTCTTACTTTTTCAACTAATAAACTGCTTGCGATATCATTCGAGCGTAGAAAGGGGAGACTGGACTTGGAAAAATCCTGAACTCCACGACATCTCTCTCCATTTTTGCAGTGCTCATTTTTTACGACGCTTATGGCAACCAAAGCCAGCAAACCGACAACTGCAATGAAGATGCCCCATCTTTTACTTTTCATAGCTCCTCCTTTTAGAGAACAGCTGCCTGCCGAATCCATTCCAACCTCTCTAAGTCAAAGTCATCTGGAACAGTACAGTCAGCTCCCAGAAGAACGCCTTTACTACCAGCTTCAGCCAGCAACCGTCTTGTTTCATTTTGCAATTCCGCCTTGGAACCTTGATAAAGCAAACTTCTCTTGCCATTTTCAAATCCACCTAAAACGGCCTTGCCTGGAAACAACTCTTGCCCCTGTGTCAAACTAACATCCTCATGGTGAGTCGCCCAGTTGACCACTTGAGCTGGATAGTCCTTAAATATCGTCACATCATTGCTCGCACCTTCAAAACCACAGATATGAAGGATATTGGTCCCACCCACCTGATTGGCTGCCTCCAAAACTGCTATATTGCTCGGTTCGATATAGGTTTGATATAGTGCTAGTGTGATGCGCTCATCTTGAATTTCCTGGGTGCTGAGGTAAATCCCGTCAACACCGCCTTGCTGAATGATTTTCTGAGTTAGGATAGCAATATCTCTTGCAATCACATCTAGAATCGCTCTGAATTGCTCAGGATTTTCAAGCAATAGATCAGCCACTTCCCTATCTCCTCGAGAAGTTTCTGTACGGAACCAGCGCTTGAGGTAGGAGATAGGTGAAAAGATATTGTAGAAAGAAGCAATCTCTTCTGTAAAGGTCTCTCGAATCGCTTGTACCACTTCCACCTGTTGCTGAATCCATGGGTGTTCCTCACCAATCGACTCAATAGAAGTCAGCTCCTGAATGCTTGCAATCTTAGGATTATAGACATTACTTGGATAAAGGAAAAAACCGTCACTCATAATTTTGACAAAATCAGGACGAATCCTTTCCACATAGTTGCGATGTCCATCAACACTTTTTTGAAAGATACGTGGATTATTTAATCCTTGCCTCTTTTCTTCGAGTGTTACAAAATGAAACCAAAATCCCACAGGAACTCTTTCCACTTCATCGCCTCGAATCGCTCTAAAGACTAAATCTCTTTTACTTGCCATACCTTTCTCCTTCCATTTGGATTGAAACCATCTTACCACTCCTTTTCCCCTTTTCCCAATATATATTGACTATCAACTCGATTGGAAATTTTTATATCTATGAAGAAAAACACCTTAGAAATCCCTTTAAATCAGGTTTTCTAAGGTGTTTATACTCATTGTTTTCAAATGATGTTCTCTACGATATGAAATTTTTATAAGCTTGATAAGAATTATTTATACTCAGTCTTATTCCACAGTTACTGACTTAGCAAGGTTACGTGGTTTGTCCACATCAAGGCCACGGTGGAGTGTTGCAAAGTAAGCGACCAATTGTGTTGGCACGACCATTGAGATTGGTGAGAGGTAAGCGTGTACGGTCGTAAGGACGATGTCGTCTGTATCTTTGGCAACATTTTCTTCTGCGATGGTGAGAACCTTGGCACCACGGGCTGCGACCTCTTGGATATTTCCACGAGTGTGGTTAGCAAGGACTGGATCTGACAAGAGGGCCAAGACAGGTGTCCCCTCTTCAATTAAGGCAATGGTTCCATGCTTGAGTTCTCCCGCCGCAAAACCTTCACACTGGATGTAAGAAATCTCTTTGAGCTTAAGACTCGCTTCCATGGCTACGTAGTAGTCTTGACCACGTCCGATGTAAAAGGCGTTGCGAGTTGTTTCAAGAAGTTCACGAACTTTAGCATCAATGGTTTCTTTCTCAGAAAGAGTTGATTCGATAGACTGAGCTACGATAGACAACTCACGAATCAGATCAAAGGTTTGTGCTTTAGCATTGCCATTTGCTTCACCGACTGCTTTTGCAAGGAAGGCAAGAGCTGCGATTTGCGCTGTATAAGCCTTGGTTGATGCTACGGCAATTTCAGGTCCCGCGTGAAGGAGCATGGTATGGTTGGCTTCGCGTGAAAGGGTTGAACCTGGCACGTTTGTCACTGTCAAGCTTGGGATGCCTAACTCATTGGCCTTGACCAAAACTTGACGGCTGTCAGCTGTTTCACCAGATTGGCTGATAAAGATAAAGAGTGGTTTTTGGCTGAGAAGTGGCATACCATAGCCCCACTCAGATGAGATTCCAAGTTCCACTGGCGTATCCGTCAATTCTTCCAACATCTTCTTAGAAGCAAATCCTGCATGGTAAGAAGTTCCAGCCGCAAGGATGTAGATGCGGTCAGCGTCTTGAACAGCCTTGATGATAGCTGGATCAACCACTACTTGACCCGCCTCATCTGTGTAGGCTTGGATGAGTTTACGCATAACTGTTGGTTGCTCGTCAATTTCCTTGAGCATGTAGTAAGGATAAGTTCCCTTACCGATATCTGACAAGTCTAGCTCCGCAGTATAGCTAGCACGCTCACGGCGATTGCCATCATAGTCTTGAACTTCGACGCTATCAGCCTTGACGATTACCAACTCTTGGTCATGGATTTCCATGTATTGGTTGGTTTCACGAATCATAGCCATAGCATCTGAGCAGACCATGTTATAGCCTTCCCCAAGACCAATCAAAAGTGGTGATTTATTTTTCGCCACATAGATAACATCTGGATTTTCAGAGTCAATCAAGGCAAAGGCATAAGAACCACGAATGATGTGAAGGGCTTTTTTGAAGGCTTCAAGAACTGAGAAACCATCTTCTTCAACAAATTTACCAATCAAGTGAACGGCGATTTCCGTATCTGTTTGCCCCTTGAAGTGGTGACCTGCAAGGTATTCTTCCTTGATCTCAAGGTAGTTTTCAATCACCCCATTGTGTACCAAGACAAAACGTCCTGTCTCAGAGCGATGTGGGTGAGCATTGTCCTCAGTTGGTTTCCCGTGAGTCGCCCAACGCGTATGTCCGATACCAGTCGTTCCCTCAACACCAGCTGTCTTAGCAGACAATTCAGCGATACGACCGACAGCTTTGACTAGATGATTTTCAGCACCACCTAGAACAAAAATCCCCGCAGAATCATAACCACGGTATTCGAGCTTTTCAAGCCCTTGAATCAAAATATCAGTTGCATTTGTGTTTCCAACAACACCAACAATTCCACACATAGTATATACGACACAGACCAGCTGTGCTTTCCCCTTAAATTGGTATAGTCTGATTTTCCTTTTACAGAACCAGCAAAGACAGTATATACTTGTTTTTCTCACTTGTCAAGCATAAAAATTGGTATAGCTTTTTAAAATGCCATCAGAGCAAGATTTCACTTGAGAACTGACAAGTAGGATTCGATTACTTATAATAGAGAGAGGAGGTAGTTACCATGTGGTTTTTCTTCGCACTTTTATCTGCTGTCTTTGCAGCCTTAACTTCTATTTTAGCCAAGATTGGGATTGAGGGAGTTCCGTCCAATCTAGCAACAGCCATTCGTACGGTCGTCGTCATCCTTATGGCTTGGGCCATGGTTTTCTTGACCAATAGTCAGACTGAGCTTGTCAACATCAGTAGAAAAAGTTGGCTCTTTCTCATCCTGTCTGGTTTGGCAACAGGCGCCTCCTGGCTCTCCTACTACAAGGCCTTGCAGATGGGCAATGCGACTGAGGTATCTGCTGTCGATAAATTCAGTCTCGTCATTACACTCGTTTTAGCCTTTTTCTTTCTACAGGATGTCCTGAAGTTTAAAACAATCATTGGCTGTATACTGATTACGATTGGGACCTTGGTGATGATTTTGTAATCCTCTCCCCCTCCCTATATGACCTCCCCAAAAAAGTTAGATAGTTTTGGGGTGTTTTGTTACGTCTAAATTTATAAGTAGAGGAAATCAGCTTCAAGCGTCTAGCAAAAAGGAGAGAACCAAATTGGTTCCCTCCAAGATGTGGTTTTTCATCATCCCACTACACAGTTGACAAAAAACTAATTATCCCAAGTGGCTAACTTCGACTTGAAATTTTGCCTTTCCAAATCTGAATGTGGTAAACCGATGACTGACTTTTGACTAATCTAAGAGCATCATAGAATCAATAAACAATTTCTTTGTGAAATAACCATTTTTAATTAAGTAAGCTGTATATTTTGCTCTTGTGACCATTTGATCATACTCTTCTTCCGTACATTCCTGAACCACGCGGCTAGCTTCTTCCAAACTAGATACGACAAAGCCCAAACCTTTCTCACGGATATAGTCCACATTAGAAAGATAGTCTGGCACAACCACAGGAATACCTGCGGCCAGATAAGTTGTCAACTTATAAGAAACATTTTCTTTGTAGTAGTCACGCTCTTCCGCAGGATTTTCAGAATTTCCCCATACTAGGCCAAAGCCTCCTCCTTTAGACAACTCCAACAATAATTCCTGCTGAGTTCGCCACCCCTCAAGATGGACTTTGGAATAATCTACTCCCTCTGCTCTCGTAGCATAAACATGAAGAGGGGTACTGTGTTTCCAGTCAACAATATGTGGAAAACGAGATGGGTCTCCTGAGAAGATTAATTTTTTCTCAAATTTTGGAGTATAGAGTTCCAAACCATGGGGAAGATCCCAGAGTGTTTGAACAACGTAGTTCTTGACGGTTAATCCTTCTGAAACGAGTTTCTGGTACATTTGTTCGGATGGTACTACCACCACATCACACTTGTTGTACATGTCAATGTGGGCCTTCATAAGATAATAATTGCTCTCAAACATTAGTGGCTGAACATCATGGATAAACATCACCATTTTTACATGAGAAAGCTTTAACTTTTCTACCAAGTGATTGTCCCATTCAACACTATTCCATGAAGGAGATTGGAAAAAAACGACATCTCCATAAGATACCCCCGCGACAATTCCATCCATCCGCGAGTTCAGTTCTTCCCACGGTTCATGGCTTGCATCATAAAAATATATCCCCAGTTCGTTAACTCCAAAGTCTCGAACAATTTTCATGACATTGTTCTGCGCCATCAAGGCAACACTCGTTGATGCTTGCCCAAATAAATTTGTGAAATGTACTTTCATTGTTTTCTAAATCCTCGTCTCAGTAATTTCTCTAAACATTGTATCATAATTTACGACTTTTCAAAAGCGTTTACATGCCAATTTTCAAGCTCAAGTTAGTTACTTGGGATAATTTTCCAGGAGTCTTATCTTCCAAGAACAATAAGGATAGCCTTAATAGACGTTTTTCTCACTCAATCTCACAAATTCGGTATCTTTGTTAGCTATGATAGATTGAATGAGTTGTTCCTGTTGAGTATATAATTTTTTGCATCTTTAGATTTCTCTGCTCATCTTGTGATGATTACAAACTCACATATAGAATTCTTATGCGATCAAGTCACCAACTTCTTTTCAGAGATTCGAGAAAGTGAGATTTTTCCATTTTTCTTGCCAATTTTTCTTGGATAAGCGTTCTTGATAGAGCTTCATTCGGTCTTCATTATCTAAGAAGTGAGGAGTCGGGTGAACTTGAAACTTTAAAATATCCTCGAGTCCATAGGGCACGAAGAGCTCTAAAGTTGCATCAGCATGCAAGCGAAGTCCTACCGCCGTACAGCGCTCGGGATACTTAACCATCGCATCACAGGAGCTGATATAGGGCGCCGTGTGGGGACTGTGCAGATGCATATAGACCTGATTTTTCAACTCCCACTGATACTGGGGGAAATCTTCTCTCAGCTTGTTCTCTAGGGATACTGTTTCCTCATAAGAAACATCTGGATCAAAGAAAATCACATCCACATCCGTTTCACGGTCAAAAGGGGATTTGTCTGACAAGAGATTCCAAATAAAATTCCTGACAGAACCTGCTGCTAACCACGAGTCTTTCAAGCCAAGGTTACGGATGATGGTTAAGATTTTCATCAAATCTGGATTTTCTCTGAAAGCCTCTAGAATTTCGTGCTCATTTTTCACTGTATTCATAACCTAAATGCTCATATGCTTTAGCTGTTGCAACCCGTCCAGACCGTGTCCGCATGATAAATCCTTTTTGGATCAGGTAGGGTTCGTACATGTCTTCGACCGTCTCACGCTCCTCGGCAATATTAACAGAGAGGGTTCCTAGACCGACAGGACCACCACCGTACATCTCAATCATGGTACGAAGGATTTTTTGGTCCACATAGTCCAAACCTTCATGGTCAACATCTAGCATGGTCAAGGCCTTATCCGTAATCACATCATCAATCAAGCCATCACCCATAATCTGTGCAAAGTCGCGCACGCGCTTAAGGAGACGATTGGCGATACGAGGAGTTCCTCGACTGCGTAAGGCCAGCTCAGCGGCTGCCTCATGGGTGATTTCCATCTCAAAAATATCTGCCGTTCGCTCGACAATTTCTGTCAAGTCAGCATGGGCATAGTATTCCATATGACCTGTAATCCCAAAACGTGCCCGTAGAGGATTTGAAAGCATCCCCGCCCTTGTCGTTGCACCAATCAAGGTAAAAGGTGGCAAGTCCAAATGGACACTGCGACTGCCCTCACCAGCCCCAATCATGATGTCAATGTAAAAATCCTCCATAGCACTATAAAGCACCTCTTCCACCGACATAGGCAGGCGATGAATCTCGTCTATAAAGAGGACGTCTCCAGGCTCCAAATCATTCAAAATCGCTACCAAGTCACCCGCTTTTTCAATGACAGGACCAGACGTTTGCTTGAGATTGACACCTAATTCGTTAGCAATGACAAAGGCCATGGTCGTTTTCCCCAAACCTGGAGGCCCAAATAAGAGTACATGATCCAGCGCTTCATCCCGCATTTTGGCAGCTTCGATAAAAATTTGCAGCTGATCCTTGACCTTATCCTGCCCAATATATTCACGTAAATACTGAGGACGGAGCGTACGTTCTACTAACTCCTCGTCCCCCATGATTTCATTGTCTAAAATTCTACTCATGGTTCTATTATATCAAAAATCCAAGCTACAAACAAAAAAGCCACCTGATTGGGTGGCCTCTTTAGGGAGATTATTATGAAAAAGAAAAGTTTAGGATTTCATTAAATAAAGGGTACTCAATGAAAATCGAAATCAGACTAGGCAGATAGACGCAAGCATAACTATAGTTAGCTAAGTCGACTCTAACGAAGGTTGATGAGATTTTCGAAGAGTATTAGGAGGTCTTTATTTAATGATTATATAATACACGAGGAGACTTAAAATTCCCTTAATTTTTAAATCAATCACTAACAATTTTCTTTAACAGCTGTTTGACCTGCAATACGTCCAAAAGTAAAGATATCCGTAAGCGAATTTCCTCCTAGACGGTTACCTGCATGGAGTCCACCTGCGACTTCTCCGGCAGCATACAAACCAGGGATAATCTGACCGTTTTCATTCAAAACGTGTGTTGAAGTATCAATCTTGAGTCCACCCATTGTATGGTGAACGGCTGGTTTTCTCGGTGTTGCGTAAAATGGTGCAACCTCACACTTGAGATCAAAACTACCTTTATTAAATTCAGGATCAAAACCTGCATCTACATAGGAATTGTAATTCTTAATCGTTTCCACTAGAACTTGTGGATCCACACCAATCTGAACCGCCAACTCTTCTATCGTATCTGCACGATAGAGAGTACCTGCTTTGACTTGGGCATCGATTTTTTCTTGGCTAGTATTGTAGGCAGTTTCCTTGATACGTTCATCTGCAATTAGATAGAACAAGCCTCCATTATCAATCGCCGCTTGAGATAGCTTGTCTCGGCTACCGTACTCATCTACAAAGCGCTTCCCTTCAGTATTTACCATGATGAAGTTTGCTGGAGGAACTTGAAGTCCTGAGAAAAGAGCTCCTGTCACTGGATCGGATACTGGCATCATTTGACTAAAGCCCATACCCACTAAATCTGCACCTACACTTTGCCCTAAAAGAATACCATCTCCTGTTACAGCTGGTGTATTAGATGTAGCAATATCATCTGCAATTTCAGTCCAGTAGGTATTGTATTTTTGTAGCATCTTTGTATTGGCACCAAATCCTCCAGAAGCTAGAACAACGGCATCTGCATTGACAATGATGGTTTGACCGTTTCGACCTTCTGCTCTGACACCCTTGACAGCCCCGTCTTTTACAAGCAATTCTTTAACTGGAGAGTCAGTCAAGATCTTGCCACCATGCTCTAGAACATATTTTTGTAGGACAGATATAAAGGCATACCCCATTGGTTGAACCGGCTTATGGCCACGACGCCAAAGGGCTCCAACTGGCATTGTCACTTCGCTACGAACAAATTCAACGCCAATGTCTTCCAACCAACGAACAGACTCTAGAGCCCGCTCAGTTAGGACAGATACTAAATCATACTGGCCATGAATTTCATTTCCTTGTAAATCTTTTCGTTTTCCACCGATATAGGTTTGGATATGGTAAAGTAAGGTAGAATCAAACAAATAGCTCGGGTCCTGCAAATACTGTTCAACCTCAACTTTCAAGGCTCTAAAGTCCTCTAAATATTCTGGATCAATCGTTGATTCATCTGTCGCAATCAATTCTTGAAGCGTATGTGCCTCACCTGGATGAGCTGCGAAGGTTCCTTGCCATGCAGGATCTGGTGCATTCATTGGACCACCTGCACGAACAGTATTCCCTCCAATCGCTGGGAATTTCTCTACCACAATTGGTTTCTTCCCAGCTTGTAAGACCGCAGCAGCCGCAGCTAAACCAGCTCCTCCACCTCCGACGATGACAACGTCTGCCTGATAGGTCTTATCTTCTTTATCTAGGGCAGATGGCGCTTTTGAACGCTTCCGTAAAACATCTGGATTTGCACCCGCTTGTTTGACTGCACGCGCAACTCCATCTAAAACACCATTTGAAGTCACAGAAGCTCCTGACACCGCATCAACATTTAAGGTTTGTCCCTCAATGATTTCTGCTGGAATACGGGTAAAGACGACATCTGCGATTCCTGAAGATTCTCCAGAAGAATCGATTTCGATTTTTTCAATACGGTCCTCAGAAACCGTGACATCCATCGGTAATTTACCATTATGGCCTTCAGTTGTAACATGGTAAGTCCCCGGTTCAAAGCGAACTTCTTCAGGAAGGTTTAGTTGGTTTGCAATAGATACAAAGCGAAGGAAGCGATAAAAACAACTATCTAGGAAATCAACGGTTCGCTCATCAATCAAATCTCCATTATCATCAAATGCTCGATGCGCTCGACCAAGTAAAAACTCACTACCTGGCATAACTGTTGCATTTACCCCAGGAGCATCCAAAATCTGACGAAGATGAAGTTGGGCACGCGAAGAACCTTGAATATCGTAGGAAGCTCCGACAATCATTGTCGGCTTTCCGTCTAGTGGATGAATGTTAAAAGACAACCACTCGAGCAAGCTATTCAAACTTGATGGAATCGTATGATTGTGCTCGGGTGTCGAGATAATGACACCATCAGCTTCTGAAATAGTTTGATTAAACTTCTGAATAATAGGTGTATCTGTTTGATCATCTGTTTCATTGAACATTGGTACATCTGTTATTTCTAAAATCTCAATATCCGCTTTCTGAGCAAAATGTCTTTTCATAAATTGCAACAGGTTGCGATTATAGGATTTTTTTGCATTAGTCCCAACAATAGCTACTAATTTCATGGATTGTTCTCCTTTCTTGAAATACCTATGCTTTCAACCATTCTTCCCAGATGAATGATTTTTTTCGATTTGTATCTTCAGGTTTTACTAAAGCTTTTGTTAATTCAACAAAATTTTGAAATTCTGAAAAATGTTCTTCCAGTTCTGCAACCTTTTCTGGATTGTTCAAATGACACTCATCATCTAGGACTTGCTCAGAATGACCTAGAAAGAACTCTGTACCAGGCATAACTCTCGCTTTAAGCTCCGGCGCATCTAAAATCTGACGTAAATGTGCCTGCGCTCTAGATGTTCCTAGCAAACCGAGAGAAGCACCTACAATCATCGTTGGTTTGTTAACCAAGGCACGACTGGTATAAGCAATCCACTCTAAAGCAGAGGCCAAAGGTGCTGGTATCGTGTGGTCGTACTCAGGTGTTGAAATAATCACACCATCTGCGGCAAGAATTTTTTCTGAAAAAGCTTGAACTTCAGCTGGCGCTTGCTTGTCCTCAGGTTCGTTAAATGCTGGCAATTGTTTGATTTCCAATACCTCAATGTCGGCTTTATCCGAAAAGTGCTTTTGCATAAATTTCAAGAGTTTCCGATTGGTTGAGCGATCTGAATTGGTTCCAACGATAGCAACTAGTTTCATCTTGGTACCCCTTTCATTTATTTAATCTACTTTCATTATACTACTTTAAAAAATCTTGTAAATCCTTGATAATAAAGACCGTGTTATTCTATCAGATTATCGTACTTTAGTATAAGTTCGTGAAAAAATTAACAAAATATCTTCATAAACTATTGACCGGCTTCCTTAACTATGATATAGTCTTGGTGAAAAAATATACATTTAAGGAGGATGTTTTTATGAAAGAGACATTCAATCGTTGGCGGATTTTAGTCGCGTCTACAGCCATTCTTCTTTGCACAGGTGCCGTCTATTCCTTTTCTGTTTTTGCCGGACCACTTAGCAGTTCAACAGGCTGGTCCATGTCAGATATTATGTTAGCATTTGCTATCAACTCTGCAATCGGCCCTATCCCCATGATTCTAGGAGGTTATTTAGTTGACAAAGGTTATGTAAAATGGACCATCGCCCTCGGCGCTCTCCTATTTGCTAGTGGATTTTACTTAACCGGCTATGCCAATTCACCAGCCATGCTTTATTTGACCTATGGATTAATGGCTGGACTTGGTCAAGGTTTTGCCTATTCGGGTGCCCTCTCCAATTCACTTCGCCTCTTCCCTGATAAACGTGGCTTAGCCTCTGGAATTCTGACAGGTGGTATGGGATTTGCTGCAGTCATCGCTTCTCCAGTCGCGAGCAATCTCATTCAACAACAAGATGCCTTCTTTGCTTTTCGTACCATTGGGCTAGTCTATATTGCTGTTATCATCTGTGCAATTTTCTTTATCAAGTCAGCTCCAAGCGGCTACCAACCAGCAGGCTGGAAAGCTCCTATCCCAACCAAGCAAGGAGCTACTAATAAAAACTGGAAACAAATGCTACAAAGTCCTCTGTTTTACATTATCATTAGCATGTTCTTTGTCGGCGCCTTTTCTGGTTTGATGATTGCCTCTCAAGCATCACCAATCGGTCAATCAATGTTTGGACTCTCTGCAGGCACTGCAGCTCTCTATGTCTCTCTTTATTCAATCGCAAACTCTAGTGGTCGTTTTATCTGGGGATCACTTTCTGATAAAATTGGCCGTTCAAAGACCTTATTAATTATCTACTCTGTCATTGTCCTAGCTTTATTTTCCCTAACTATCGTCCCTGGTCAATTCGGGTTTACCTTAGGAATTATAGGACTTGGTATCTGCTTTGGTGGTGTTATGGGGGTCTTCCCATCTATCGTCATGGAAAATTACGGTCCTGCAAATCAAGGGGTCAACTACGGTATAGTCTTCACTGGATATTCTTTAGCAGCATTTTTCGCTCCCAAAGTCGCTGTTCAAATAGCAATGGCTAATAATGGAAATTATAGTGTAGCTTTTTATGTTGCTATTGCTTTGGCCTTCATTGGACTTATGCTTACTATTTTTTATATGAAAAAGAAAGCTTAAAGCCCGAAAACTTCCTAGATAAGGAAGTTTTTTTGGTATAATAAACGTAGTAATAGTATCTTGGGAGGATTTACCATGGCAGACCGTTCACGTTTCTTACGAGATAACCCATCTGACTTCCCATATGATTTTGAAAAACAAATCCTATCCAAGCAATCTTCTAATACAATTTATCATTGGCATCCTGAATTCGAGATAATCTATGTCAAAAAAGGAACTGCTACCTTCTATATCAACTCTGAGCGCTTTGAAAGTCATGAAGGTGATATTTTCCTAATTCAGCCAACGTCTCCTCACGCTATCTACCCTATTGAAAATCAAGAACAAATTTCAACAGTTTTTCGTATCCATTTAGATTTCCTAGGTAGAAGTCAAATTGACAGTTTTAGCCAACGCTATATCCAACCCCTCCACTCTGGTCACTTTTGCCTTACTCCTCAAATATCACCAGGCGATAAGGCCTATGATCAAATTCAATCCTGCCTTCTTTCCCTCTTTTCTATCCTTGAAGAAAAAAGCATATACTACGATCTACTCATAAAATCTAAACTATACGAATTGCTTCATCTTCTCTTTAAGTATCGATATGTCAATCGACACTATACAGATGATACCTACCAAAAATACCAAAAACTAAAAGAAGTGATTTGCTACCTTGAACAGCACTACTCAGAACCCATTCATATCGAGCAACTGGCTGCAACATTTGGATATAGTAAAAATCACTTTATGAGTATTTTCAAGCAACATACTGGAGCCAGTTGTATGGACTACCTACTCCAGTTACGTCTTGAAAAATCCTGTGAGAAACTCGACCAAACCAACCTCAGTATTCAAGAAATTGCAAGCCAAGTCGGTTTTACCAACCTTTCAAACTTCAACCGTCAATTTAAGCAGCACTATCACTTAACACCTAGACAGTATCGAAATCAACAACTTAAAAAGAAAACATAATTCTTTCTCCTTAGTCTTTTCTAAGGAGTTTTTTCAAACAAAAAAGCCACCTGATTGGGTGGCCTCTTTAGGGAGATTATGATGAAAAAGAAAGGATTAGGATTTCATTAAATAAAGTTAGGAGGTCTTTATCTAATGACTATATGATACACGAGGAGACTTAAAATTACCTTAACCTTTTTCTGATTTATCATTTTTTTAGAAAAATTTTTTCCAAATGAAATTTCCTTTCTCAAGTCACAAAAAAGCCACCTGATTGGGTGACTTCTTTAGGAGATTATGATGAAAAAGAAAAGTTTAGGATTTCATTAAATAAAGGGTACTCAATGAAAATCGAAATCAGACTAGGCAGATAGACGCAAGCATAACTATAGTTAGCTAAGTCGACTCTAACGAAGGTTGATGAGATTTTCGAAGAGTATTAGGAGGTCTTTATTTAATAACTATATAATACACGAGGAGACTTAAACTTTACTTAAGAAAAATAATTATTTTTATTTTTTTCGATCGACCCAAATCATTCCTGTGCAATCGTAAGTAGATAAGGTTTCAAATCCCAGAGAACGATAGAATCCCAAGGTTTTTTCTGTCTGTTCGGTCACTAGTTGGACTTGATAGGCATCTTTGTAATCCTCTAAAGCTTTTTTCATTAAGGCACTGCCAATCCCTTGGCGCTGATAGCTAGGCAAAACGATCAAATCCTGGACAAAAACCGATGAAAAACCATCTCCGACCAAACGGACCAAGCCCACCACTGCACCGCCATCAAGTGCCAGATAAATCGCTAATGAGTAAGATAAGGCCTTCTCCAACATCTGGGGTTGATGTGTATAGTTTGTCCAACCGACTGCCTGATAGAGATGCAAAACATCATTTATATTTACTAATTCTTGCTTTCTAACGGTAATCATGTCAGCACCTCTTAGATTTCTCTCAAACTCTTGTACTGCCGTCCATTCTTGTCAAAATTTTTAGGAGCCAGCCATGCTTCCAAACGAGCTTTGACTTGAGGCCAGTCCTTATCAATCATAGAGAGCCAATCCGTATCCCTCGTACGCCCCTTATAAACGACTGCCTGACGGAAGGTTCCTTCATAGACAAAGCCCAAACGTTCCGCAGCTCGTCTTGATGGGAGATTTAGAGCGTCGCATTTCCACTCATAGCGACGATAGTTGAGTTCCTCAAAAACATAGCGAGCCAAGAGATACTGGGCTTCTGTTCCTATCCTCGTCCCCCTAAGTGCTGGTGAAAAGGTGACGGCACCCACTTCTATTACTCGGTTATTCTGATCAATGCGCATGAGAGAAAAAGTTCCCAAGGCCTTACCAGTTGCCTTGTCTATAATCGCATAGTAAAAACGATCCTTACGAGCCAACATCTGATTTAAGACAGTAACCAGTTCCTCCATATCTGCCACTGGCTCCTGAAAGAGGTAAGTCCACATCTCCCGAGGAGTATCTGGACCATAAACAGCTAATAAATCCTCCGCATGCTTTTCCACAGAAAGAGCCTCTATCCGAGCATAACGTCCTTCTAAGAAATCAATCGAAGGCAATTCACCTGGTGTATAACCTTCCATTGACTCACCAATCATCTGACCATATTCATTTACTGGCATTGGTTTTCTCCTTGTTTTTCTTTTCAAACTTTATAATTGCACATAGTATATCATACTTTCATGAAAAAATTCAAAAAATCCTCCAGATTCTATCTCTGAAGGATTCCTATCTTATTTCACAACGATAATAACGACTTTAGTTGGCTTCAATAGTCCAGTGGACTATTGAAGGTGGCAGATAGAGTTAATAAACTCGTTATTTAACAACGATATTAACCAATTTATTTGGTACACTAATCACCTTCACGATTTCCTTGCCGTCAATTTCTGCTTTAACTTTTTCATCAGCCAGAGCGATTTCTTGCAATTCTTCACGTGACAGGTCTTTAGCGACCATGAGTTTGGCACGAACTTTACCTTTGATTTGGACGACGATTTCGATTTCGTCTTCAACCAATTTGCTTTCGTCCCATGTTGGCCAAGCTACGTAAGAGATGGACTCACCTGTTGCAGCAACTGTTTGCCAGAGTTCTTCTGCCAAGTGAGGTGCAAATGGGGCAATCAATTGGATAAAGCCTTTGGCGTAGTCTACATAAAGCTTATCTTCCTTGTTAGCAGCGTTGACAAAGACCATAAGTTGGGCAATGGCTGTGTTGAATTTCATGGATTCGATTTGCTCAGTGACAGATTTGACCGTTTCATTGTAAACCTTGTCGAGAGCGCCATTATTTTCCGCAACAATTTCTTTACTTGTAATCAAACGGTAAACACGGTCAAGGAACTTACGGCTTCCTTCCAGACCTTCTTCTGACCAAGCAATCGAAGCGTCAAGCGGTCCCATGAACATTTCATAGACACGAAGGGTATCGGCACCGTATTGTTCCACCACATCGTCTGGGTTGACAACGTTCTTGAGCGATTTAGACATCTTAGCTGGCGCTTGCTCCAACTCTTCCCCTGTTTCCACATGGAAGAAAGATCCGTCACGTTTTTCAACCTTGTCAGTCGCCACAAGAGCCCCACGGTGGTCACGGTAGCTTGTTCCCAAAATCATCCCTTGGTTAAAGAGTTTTTGGAATGGTTCCTTAGTCGGAACAACACCGAGGTCATAGAGGAATTTGTGCCAGAAACGAGCATAGAGCAAGTGAAGAACGGCATGCTCTGCCCCACCTACGTAGATATCTACCGGCAACCATTGTTTGAGGAGATCCTCATCGGCCAATTTTTCTGTGTTATGTGGGTCGATATAGCGGAGGTAGTACCAACTTGAACCTGCCCATTGTGGCATAGTGTTTGTTTCACGACGACCTTTGACACCATCTTCACGAGTCACTTCAAGCCAGTCTGTCAAGTTAGCCAATGGGCTTTCCCCTGTACCTGAAGGACGGATATCCTTGGTGACTGGCAAGACAAGTGGCAATTCACTTTCAGGAACAACTGTTGAAGTCCCATCTTCCCAATGAATGATTGGGATTGGCTCACCCCAGTAACGTTGACGGCTAAAGAGCCAGTCACGGAGACGGTAGGTCACCTTCTCTTGTCCGCAGCCTTTCTCTTCCAACCAAGCCAC
The DNA here is from genome assembly GCF_003943905.1 of Streptococcus mitis. Lineage (GTDB taxonomy): Bacteria > Bacillota > Bacilli > Lactobacillales > Streptococcaceae > Streptococcus > Streptococcus mitis_BC. Next base: position 225,395 of record NZ_RJNS01000002.1, on the reverse strand, counting down.
AATCTTAGCAATAGCATCTTCTTTGTTAAGGCCATCTAGGAAGTCTGAATTGACATGAAGACCATCTTCAGTATAGGCAGCTTCTTCAACGTTTCCACCTTCTAGCACTTCTACGATTGGTAGGCCAAATTGTTTGGCAAATTCCCAGTCACGTTGGTCATGGGCAGGCACAGCCATTACCGCACCTGTACCATAGCTAGCAAGAACATAGTCCGCAATCCAGATTGGGATTTCCTTGCCATTGACAGGGTTGATGGCATAAGCACCAGTCCATACACCAGTTTTTTCTTTAGCAAGGTCGGTACGAGCCAAGTCAGACTTGAGACTAGCTTGGTGTTTGTAGTCTGCAACTGCATCAGCTTGCTCTGGACTTGTGATAGCATCTACCAAGTCATGCTCAGGAGCCAAGACTGTGAAGGTTGCACCGAAAAGCGTATCCGGACGAGTGGTAAAGACGGTAAATTCCTTGTCAGTCCCTTTCACTTTAAAGGTGACATTGGCACCAGTTGATTTACCAATCCAGTTGCGTTGCATGTCCTTGATAGACTCTGGCCAATCAAGTTCATCCAAGTCATTGAGCAAGCGCTCTGCATAGGCCGTGATTTTGAGCATCCATTGACGCATCGGTTTGCGGACAACGGGATAGCCCCCACGTTCAGAAGTTCCGTCAGGAAGTACTTCTTCGTTAGCAATGGCTGTTCCTAGTTCCTCAACCCAGTTTACTGGTACTTCAGCTTCATAGGCCAAGCCTTTTTCGTAAAGCTTGGTGAAGATCCACTGAGTCCATTTGTAGTAGTTTGGATCTGTTGTGTTGACTTCACGGTCCCAGTCGTAAGAGAATCCAAGCGCATTGATTTGGCGTTTGAAGTTAGCAATATTTTCCGCTGTAAATTCTGCTGGGTCATTCCCTGTATCCATGGCGTATTGCTCTGCAGGCAAACCAAAGGCATCCCAACCCATTGGGTGAAGGACATTGTAGCCTTGCGCACGTTTGTAACGGCTGAGAATATCCGTTGCTGTGTAACCTTCTGGGTGTCCTACGTGCAATCCAGCTCCTGAAGGATAAGGGAACATGTCGAGAGCATAGAACTTCGGTTTTGAGGCATCTGTTCCTGTCTTAAATGTATGATGTTTCGCCCAGTAGCCTTGCCACTTAGGCTCAATTTCCTTATGATTGTAAAAACTCATGCTATTTCTCCAATTTTATGATGTTACTATTATACCATTTTTGGGGGAATTTGAAAGTCGAGAAAGAATCTTTTCCCCTCCATTGTCAAGAAAGATTGGCTCTGAAAACACTCTTGCTAAGCTGAATAAAAAATAGCTCCTATGCGGAGCTACCTTTTATCAATGCTTATTTTCTTCCATCTTCTCACGTCCTAGCTCCCGATAACGACGGTCACCGACGATTTCAACAGTAAACTGGCCGTTCTCGTATTCTAGGATGGTCACACTACCATTATCCAGACCATGCGGGTGCATACCATTGATCAGATACACAATGGTTCCAATGGTCATCCCGTGGCTGACAACAAGGGCATTCCCACCACCGTGTTCTTCCATTTCTTTGGCAATCGATTCAAATCCTTCCTTAATTCGGCTACTGAGTTTTTCCCAGCCTTCTGCCCAACCAGCAGTATCAACCTCTACCAAACCTTCTGCTAGCTCTGCATAGGATAACTGATGAACATGATCCACCTTGAAAACACGAGGAATGACCCCCATAAAGAGATCCCCATCATAGGCCCCATCAAAACTACCAAAGCACCACTCACGGATTCGCTTATCCATACGGTAAGGGATTTTCCCCTGCAAACCTAGTTCTTCTAGGATAATTCCCATCGTCTGGATAGTACGCCCTGAATCACTAGAATAGGCGCGGTCAAACCGCAAACCAGACTCTCTCAAGCCAATTCCTAACTCATGAATTCCCAACTCACCTTCTGCTGTCAGAGGTGTATCACTCCATCCTTGAGCACGTCCAATCGTGTTAAACATCGTTTTCCCATGACGAACCAAGTACAATCTTACTTTAGACATTTTCTATCCTCCATTTTCTTCTATTATATCATGGATCAAAGAAATATTCGGCTTTCAAAAGCAAAGCCTGCTCTCCTAATTTTGCCACAAGAAAAGCTACCCTAACGGTAGCTTTCCTAGGAGATTATTATGAAAAAGTTTAGGATTTCTATTAAATAATGTTAGGAGGTCTTTATTTAATGATTATAGTATACACAGTCATTCTTAAACTCAACTTAAATTCTCTCCCTTTTTATTAATTTTTAAAACTATGGATTGGAGCTGGGATTTGACCTCCACGAGAGATGAAATCGACAGATGAAGCACCGTTGACTTTCATAACTGGCGCTGTTCCTAGCAAGCCACCAAACTCAATCATATCGCCTTCTTCACCCTTTGGAATGATACGGACGGCCGTTGTTTTCATATTAATGACACCGATTGCCGCCTCATCCGCAATCATAGCTGCAATGGTTTCAGCCGGCGTATCCTCTGGAATGGCAATCATATCCAGTCCAACAGAACAGATAGCCGTCATGGCCTCTAGTTTCTCTAAATTCAGAGAGCCATTTTGTACCGCAGCAATCATCCCCTCGTCTTCAGAAACAGGGATAAAAGCACCAGACAAGCCACCAACCTGGTTACAAGCCATCACTCCGCCCTTCTTAACTTGGTCATTCAAAAGAGCGAGTGCAGCTGTCGTCCCATGTGTACCAACTGTTTCTAGGCCCATTTCCTCCAGCACTCGAGCCACAGAATCTCCAACTGCAGGAGTTGGTGCCAAACTTAGGTCTACAATCCCAAAGTCGACTCCAAGGCGTTCACTCGCCATTTGACCGACCAGTTGACCAATACGAGTAATCTTGAAGGCGGTTTTCTTGACTGTTTCTGCTACTACATCAAAGCTCTGTCCACGAACCTTTTCTAAGGCACGTTTGACGACACCAGGGCCTGAAACTCCAACATTGATGATGACATCTGCTTCACCGACACCATGGAAGGCCCCCGCCATAAAAGGATTGTCCTCAACAGCGTTCGCAAATACAACCAATTTGGCAGCTCCCATATCTAATAAGTTCGCAGTTTCCTTGATGATACGTCCCATATCTGCAACTGCAGTCATGTTGATTCCTGACTTGGTTGAGCCAATATTGACGGACGAACAGACCTTGTCTGTCTCAGCTAGAGCACGTGGGATAGAATTGATGAGAATCTCATCTCCTTTTTGGTAGCCTTTTTGTACCAAGGCCGAAAAACCACCAATAAAGTCAACACCAATCTCCTTGGCAGCCTTATCAAGTGCCTTTGCTAAAACGACATAGTCCGTCGCATCAGTCGCTGCTCCAATCAAGGAAATCGGAGTCACCGATACTCGTTTATTGACAATTGGAATCCCTAGTTCCGCAGCAATTTCATCTCCTACAGGAACTAGATTTGCAGCTTTAGTAGTAATTTTTTTATAAATCTTTTCAGCAGCACGTTCAATGTCTGGATCAATACAGTCCAAAAGGGAAATGCCCATAGTGATGGTTCTGATATCGAAGTTCTGCTCCTCAATCATGGCAATAGTTTCAGTAACTTGTCTAATATCCATAATGACCTCCTAGATATTATACATGGCGTCAAAAATCGCTGCACTTTGAATATTGATTTTGACATTCAGTGTTTTGCCAAAGTTTTCAAACTCATTTCTGAGAGAGGTAAAATCTTGTTTTTCATCACTTGATACGACTGCCATCATGGTGAAATACTCATCCAGTACTGTTTGAGAAATATCATCAATATTCAAACCCAACTCTGCAATCTTCGTAGACACGCCTGCAACAATACCAGCCTTGTCCTTGCCAACCACTGTAATAATAGCTTTCATCCTTATACCCCATTTCTACGATTATTAGAAAACCTGAACGTTTTTGATTTTCTTTTTCCCTAGTATAGCATATTTCCGTAAAAAATACTAAAAAACGCCTGCTTACGAAGTTGTTCTTAAACAAAAAACAATTTCGTAAACAAGCGTCTACCCTATCAAATGATGATGAGTGTTCCCGCTAGGACCGAAGTCCCAGCGGTAGACCAGAGCTAGACTAAGAGCACAAGACTCCATCATCATAACACTCAACAAAATTGATGATTTTATACTAATTCGATGATCGCCATTGGCGCAGCATCACCACGACGTGGTTCAGTTTTAAGGATACGAGTGTATCCACCGTTACGTTCAGCATAACGAGGTGCGATTTCTGAGAACAATTTTTGAAGTGCTGTAGTAGAAGTGTACTTATCAGTTGCTTCATCATAGTTTTCAGATGCGATTTCATTACGTACAAAAGCAGCTGCTTGACGACGTGCATGCAAATCACCACGTTTACCTAGAGTAATCATTTTTTCAACAGTTTTACGGATTTCTTTAGCACGAGCTTCAGTTGTCACGATTGATTCGTTGATCAAAAGGTCAGTTGTCAAATCGCGAAGCATTGCTTTACGTTGTGAGCTGGTGCGTCCTAGTTTACGGTAAGCCATGTATTCCTCCTTTATTTATCTTTTAATCCAAGACCCAAGTCAATGAGTTTGAGTTTCACTTCTTCCAAACTCTTGCGTCCAAGATTTCGTACTTTCATCATCTCTGCTTCAGATTTTTCTGTCAAATCATGCACAGTGTTGATACCGGCACGTTTCAAACAGTTGTATGAACGCACAGACAAGTCCAGTTCCTCAATCGTCCGATCCAAAATACGATCGTCAGATTCAGTATCAGCTTCTTTCATCACTTCAGTTGACTTAGCAATCTCAGTAAGATTTGTAAACAAATCAAGATGTTCTGTCAAGATACGTGCTGAAAGCCCTAAAGCATCTTCTGGAATAATTGTTCCATTAGTCAAGATTTCAAGGGTTAATTTGTCAAATCCATCATTGCTACCTACACGAGCAGGTTCAACTTGATAGTTGACTTTTGTAACTGGTGTATAAATAGAATCTACAGCAAGTGTTCCAACTGGTGCATTATCTTTTTTGTTTTCATCAGCAGGTACATATCCACGACCACTGTTAACAGTCATCGTCGCTTTTAGAGAAGAACCTTCACCGATCGTAAAGAGATAATGATCTGGATTTACAATCTCAATATCACTGTCAGTCAAAATATCTCCAGCTGTAATTTCAGCAGGACCTTCAACGTCAAGTTCAATGATTTTTTCGTCTTCAACGTATGATTTCACTGCAATCCCTTTAATGTTCAGAATGATTTGCATCACGTCTTCACGAACACCGGGAACTGTGTCAAACTCATGCAAGACACCTTCAATGTTGATAGATGTCACTGCTGCTCCTGGTAGAGAAGCTAGTAGTACACGACGAAGAGAGTTACCAAGAGTTGTACCGTAGCCACGTTCAAGTGGTTCGATTACAAACTTGCCATAATCTTTATTTTCATCAATTTTTGTTATATTTGGTTTTTCAAACTCGATCATTTAGTTACTCCCTCTTAAACGAAAAGCAGTGTAATGCAATGATTATACACGGCGACGTTTTGGAGGACGAGCACCATTGTGTGGCACTGGAGTCACATCACGAATTGCTGTTACTTCAAGACCAGCGGCAGCAAGCGCACGAATAGCTGACTCACGACCAGAACCTGGACCTTTTACAGTAACTTCAACTGATTTAAGACCGTGTTCTTGTGCAGATTTAGCAGCAGCTTCAGAAGCCATTTGAGCAGCGAATGGTGTAGATTTACGAGAACCTTTGAAACCAAGAGCACCTGCTGATGACCAAGCAATTGCATTACCATGCACATCAGTAATCATAACAATAGTGTTATTAAATGTAGCGTGAATATGAGCAATACCAGATTCGATATTCTTTTTCACACGACGTTTACGTGTTGGTTTAGCCAAGACTTTTACCTCCTATATTATTTTTTCTTACCAGCAATCGCAACAGCTTTACCTTTACGAGTGCGAGCGTTGTTTTTAGTGTTTTGTCCACGGACAGGAAGTCCACGACGGTGACGAATACCACGGTAAGAACCGATTTCCATCAAACGTTTGATGTTCAAGTTTACTTCACGACGAAGGTCACCTTCAACTTTGATTGCATCCACTTCACGACGGATAGCATCTTCTTGATCTGATGTAAGGTCACGTACACGAACATCTTCTGAGATTCCAGCAGCAGCCAAAATTTTCTTAGATGTTGCAAGTCCGATACCATAAACGTAAGTCAATGAGATTACTACGCGTTTGTCATTTGGAATGTCAACTCCAGCAATACGAGCCATGTTTTCTCCTTTCTATCTTATCCTTGACGTTGTTTGTGTTTTGGATTTGCTGGGCAAATTACCATAACACGACCATTACGACGAATTACTTTACAGTATTCGCAAATTGGTTTGACCGATGGTCTTACTTTCATTTCTTATCCCTCCAAGTTTTTCGATTATTTAAAGCGGTAAGTGATACGTCCACGTGTCAAGTCATATGGACTCATCTCGACAGTAACACGATCTCCCGCTAAAATACGAATATAGTTTTTACGAATTTTACCAGAAACTGTTGCTAAAATCTGATGTCCATTTTCAAGTTCAACCGTAAACATTGCGTTAGGCATTGTATCAACTACTTTGCCTTCAACTTCAATCACATCGTCTTTTGCCACGCAAAAGCACCTCCATAAATTTCGATTTGATGCCTCTAGACACAGAGACAACAATTATAAGTCAGACTATCTCAGTATAACATTTGTAGCGATTTTTTGCAAGTGTGAAAAACGCTTTATTTCAAATTTGTCAATACTTTTTCGATGTCTTTGAACACATCATTGATATCTTGATTTCCTTCAATATCGTGAACCAAACCTTTGGCACGGTAGTGAGCAATGATTGGTTCACCTTGGGCGATATTCACATCCAAGCGACGTTTCACTGTCTCAGGTTTATCATCTTCACGTTGGTAGTAATCTTCTTCTTTGTAGTCAACTGGTGGGTTGAAAACTTTGTGGAAGGTTTCACCTGTTTCGCGGTGGATGATACGGCCACTCAAACGTTCCAAGAGACAGTCTGGATTCACTTCAATGTTGATCACACCTTCCAATTCAATACCAAGTTCAGCCAATGTTTTATCCAAGGCATGAGCTTGTTCAATCGTACGTGGGTAACCATCTAACAAGAAACCTGTTTCTTTGATATCATCCTGTGACAGGCGTTCTTTAACAATACCATTTGTAACTTCATCTGGAACCAACTCACCTTTGTCAATGTATGACTTTGCAAGTAGACCCATTTCAGTTTGATTTGCCATAGCAGCACGGAACATATCTCCAGTTGAAATGTGTGCCACGTGGAATTGCTCCACAATTTTAGCTGCTTGCGTTCCCTTACCTGCTCCAGGTAAGCCCATAATCAAAAGATTCATGATCTGATCTCCTTATTTTGTATTTAAATAGAAGCAAAAAGCTAGTTTCAACTCCTATTTAAAAACAAAATAGAAGAGGGGAGACGAAAGTCTCTCTTATAGGTAGACCTTCATACTCCACTCTCTAAGCAAAAGTAGTCTTGCTTTTATTCTGTTTTGTCCATGAAACCAACATACTTACGTTTCAATAGGTAACCTTCTAGCTGTTTGATTCCTTCGATACCTGTCGAAATAATGATCAAAAGACTAGTTCCCCCAAAAGCAACCGCTTCTGAGAGCCCAAAGACATCTTTTGCTACAATCGGCAAGATTGAAATCACACCAAGGAAAAGGGAACCGACGGTTGCAAGGCGACGAAGAAGTTTTGACATAAACTCTTCCGTTCCTTTACCTGGACGGACACCATGGATATAGGCTCCGCTCTTCTGCAAGTTTTCTGCTGCTTTCTCTGGATTGATCTGTACAAATGTATAGAAGAATGTAAAGAGAATAATCAGCAGTGCATACATGGCAACACCTGTTGGAGATGTTGTAGATAACATTTCCTGTGCTGTACGTACCCAAGCCCAATCATGACCTGTAGCGCTGACAAACTGAAGAATAGCCGCAGGTGCTGCTGTAATGGAACTTGCAAAGATAACTGGGATAACACCAGCAGGATTGACCTTCAAAGGAAGGTAAGAACTGGATGGAGCACCTTGAGCAACTTTTGTATATTGGATCGGAATTTTATATTCTGCCTGTTGTACATATGTTGTAAAGTAAACAATCAACAAGACAGCGATAATGAGAATAACGACAAATATAATAGATGACGTCAACCGATCACTTGGAATATTGACAAAATAGTCCACGTAGATGCCATGAATCATCTCTGGAATTGAAGCCACAATCCCTGCAAAGATAATCATAGACACCCCGTTACCATATCCCTTATCAGTGATTTGCTCCCCGAGCCAAGTAACAATCATAGTACCTGCAGTCAGGATAATACCAATCGTAACAAAGACTTGAGGGGTTAGATCTGTCGTTAATAATTTTGCACCAGATAGAGTATTAAAACCAGCAGTGATTCCGATTGATTGCACAAACGCAAGTACAAGCGCAATATAACGAGTCGCTTGGTTTATCTTTCTCCGTCCTACTTCCCCCTGCTTGCCCCACTCTACAAACTTTGGAACAATATCCATTTGCAGCAATTGAACAACGATGGAAGCTGTGATATACGGACTCACACCGAGTGCAAAAACCGAGAAGTTCTTCATGGCATTCCCTGAAACTAAACTAAGCATGTTCAAGAAGGATAATCCACTCAAAGCTTCCAGACTTTTTGCATTCACACCTGGTACAGTAATACTAGTCCCGATACGGAAGACAAGTATGATAAAAATCGTAAAGAGAATTTTTGATCGTACTTTCTTAACCTTGAGGGCCTCTTTTAATAATTTAAAAAACATAGGTCACCTCTCTAGATGACTTCTACTGAACCACCTTTAGCAGTGATAGCTTCTTCAGCTGTTTTAGAGAATTTAGCTGCTTTCACAGTCAATTTCTTAGTCAGCTCACCGTTACCAAGAATTTTAACGCCTGATTTTTCAGCCTTTACAATTCCTGCTTCGATAAGAACAACTGGAGTAACTTCAGTACCATCTTCAAAAACGTTCAATTGATCAAGATTTACAATTGCGTATTCTTTAGCGTTGATGTTAGTGAATCCACGTTTTGGAAGACGACGGAACAATGGAGTTTGTCCACCTTCAAAACCAAGGCGAACTCCGCCACCGCTACGAGCTTTTTGACCTTTTTGACCGCGACCAGATGTTTTACCGTTACCTGATGAAGTACCACGACCAACACGGTTACGTACTTTACGAGAACCTTCTGCAGGTTTCAATTCATGAAGTTTCATTTATATTTTCTCCTCTTTTGTAAAATGCTAGCGCCGATAAGAGAGAAAAGGTTGTCTCCCTTATCAACTCGCCTATACGGTTGTCATCTTAGATGACTATATCTAGTTTTAGGGGATGAGTATTGCCACATCCCCTAAAAATTCATTAGTTTACTTCTTCAACTGTTACCAAGTGAGATACTGCAGTGATCATACCACGGATAGCAGCGTTGTCTTCTTTGATAACAGAGCTGTTCAATTTGCCAAGTCCAAGTGCTACAACAGTTTTACGTTGTGATGGAATGCGTCCGATTGGAGACTTAGTCAAAGTAATTTTAATTTGAGCCATTTTATCCCCTTTCTTATGCCAAATCAGAAACTGAAATACCACGAAGGGCAGCAACTTCTTCAGCGCGTTTCAATTGTTTCAAACCTTCAACAGTTGCACGAACAATGTTGATTGGAGTGTTAGAACCAAGTGATTTAGATGTAATATCTGCCACACCTGCCAATTCCACAACGGCACGAACTGCACCACCAGCGGCAACTCCAGAACCTTCTACAGCAGGTTTCAACAATACTTTAGCTCCACCAAATTCTGAAAGAACTTCGTGTGGGATTGTTGTTCCAACCATAGGAACTTCAATCAAGTTTTTCTTAGCATCTTCTACTGCTTTACGGATTGCTTCTGGAACTTCTTGAGCTTTACCAGTACCAAATCCTACGCGACCATTGTGGTCACCAACAACAACAAGAGCTGCGAAACGAAGACGACGTCCACCTTTAACAACTTTTGTAACACGGTTGACAGCAACTACGCGTTCTTCTAATTCAACTGCATTGTCTTTAAATGCCATTTTCTAGTGTCCTCCTATTAGAATTTCAATCCGTTTTCACGAGCTGCATCAGCCAAAGCTTTCACACGTCCGTGATATAGATATCCACCGCGGTCGAACACCACTTCTGAAATACCTTTAGCGTTTGCACGTTCTGCAACGAGTTTACCGACAGCAACGGCTTGTTCAGTTTTAGTTCCTTTTGAAACTTCTTTGTCAAGAGTTGAAGCACTTGCGAGCGTTACACCCGCTACGTCATCAATCACTTGAGCGTAGATGCCTGTATTAGAACGGAATACGTTCAAACGTGGGCGATCAGCAGTTCCAGAGAGTTTTCCGCGAACGCGACGGTGGCGTTTTTGGCGGAGTTTGTTTTTATCTGGTTTTGAAATCACAGTTTTCACCTCTTTAGTTTTAAATCGTGTGCTATGCACAAAGTTGGAAAATAGGTTGGTGGTTGATGATCAACCACTCAACATTATTTACCTGTTTTACCTTCTTTACGGCGAACGAATTCACCAACGTAACGGATACCTTTACCTTTATATGGTTCTGGTGAACGAAGGCTACGTACGTAAGCAGCTGTTTGACCAACTACTTCTTTTGAAATTCCGCTAACAACGATTGTTGTTGGGTTTGGAAGTTCAAAAGTAATTCCTTCTGGAGCTTCAACTTCGTCTGGATGAGATTTACCAACAGCCAAAACAAGTTTAGATCCTTGAAGTTGTGCACGGTAACCAACCCCGCGCATTTCAAGTTCTTTCTTGAATCCTTCTGATACACCAACAACCATGTTGTTCAAAAGGGCACGAGTAGTTCCGTGGATAGTTTTCATTTCTTTTGAATCGTTTGGACGGTGAAGAGTTACTTCAGTACCTTCCACACGGATTTCAATATCTTTTGAGAACTCACGAGTAAGTTCTCCTTTAGGTCCTTTTACAGTTACAACGTTGTCATTGTTAGTGATTTCAACACCAGCAGGCAACACGATAACTTTATTACCAATACGTGACATGTTTAATTTCTCCTGTTAAATTGTCAGGCCAGAACGGCCAGTTTTCACGGGGGTTAAATCGATTTCTCGATTTAAAGGAACATTTAGGTTTCAATTTCAAAGTGAATCTAGGCATCGTCTCGCAGGTATAACTTTGGGTTAGGCAAGAGACGATAACGAAGAGTCACAAAGAAATTGGGAGCTAAATATTACCAAACGTAAGCGATAACTTCCCCACCAACATTCTTTTGGCGTGCTTCTTTATCAGTAAGCAAACCTTCAGAAGTTGAAAGGATAGCAATTCCAAGTCCGTTAAGAACTTTTGGAAGGTCTTCACGTTTTTTGTAGACACGAAGTCCTGGTTTAGAAACACGTTTCAAGTTAGTGATAACTTTTTCACCGTTTGGTCCGTATTTAAGGAATACACGGATGATGCCTTGTTTGTCATCTTCGATGATTTCAACGTTTTTTACAAAACCTTCGCGTTTAAGGATTTCAGCAATCCCTTTTTTGATGTTTGATGCAGGTACTTCAAGTACTTCGTGTTTCGCTTGGTTAGCGTTACGAATACGAGTTAGGAAGTCTGCGATTGGGTCAGTCATAACCATTTTGTTTTTCTCCTCTTACTAGTAGTTTGCAAGTCGCACTTGCTAGTTAATACATGATACAAAGAGCGTAACAGCAAGAGCAAAAATAGGCAATTTGATGCAGGAGCGATGCTCCAATGCAAATTGGTCTTTTTGCCAAAGCTGTAGCTCGTGTTCAAATTGGCAAACCCAACTGAACCCGGGCTAAACTCTGTGTGAAAAAGATAAACTTTCCTAGAAACTTTAGTTTCTTCGTCAAGTTTCCTATTTTCACTTGGAGTTTTGACGCCCTTGATATCTTAAATTACCAAGATGCTTTTGTTACACCAGGAATTTGTCCTTTGTAAGCTAATTCACGGAAGCAAACACGGCAAAGTTTAAATTTGCGGTAAACTGAATGTGGACGACCACATTTTTCACAACGAGTATAAGCTTGAGTAGAGAACTTCGCTGGACGTTTGTTCTTAGCAATCATTGATTTTTTAGCCATTAGATTTACCTCCTATATTATTTTGCAAAAGGCATTCCAAGGCCTGTAAGCAATGCACGTGACTCTTCGTCAGTGTTAGCAGTTGTTACGATAACGATGTCAAGACCACGAGTTTTGTCAACGTCATCAAAGTTGATTTCTGGGAAAATCAATTGTTCTTTCACACCAAGTGTGTAGTTTCCGCGTCCATCAAATGATTTTGTTGGAACACCGTGGAAGTCACGTACACGTGGAAGTGAAACTGAAACCAATTTATCCAAGAATTCGTACATACGTTCACCACGAAGGGTAACTTTGGCACCGATCGCTACACCTTCACGAAGACGGAAGCCGGCGATTGATTTTTTAGCTTTAGTGATAAGTGGTTTTTGACCTGAGATAAGTGCCAATTCTTCAGCAGCTTTTTCAAGACTTTTAGCGTTTGATACAGCTTCACCAACACCCATGTTCAAAACGATCTTATCTACTTTAGGCACAGCCATCACTGATGAGTAGTTGAATTGTTCTGTCAAAGCAGGAACTACTTCATTAAGATATTTTTCTTTTAAACGATTTGCCATTATACTTCTCCTTTCCTTCGTGATTAATCAAGCACTTCGCCTGATTTTTTGTTGTAGCGAACTTTTTTACCGTCTACAAATTTGTAACCAACACGGCCAGCTACACCATTTTTGTCCAAAACTTGAACGTTTGATACGTGGATAGCTGCTTCTTTCTCGATGATACCACCTTGAGGAAGTTCGTTAGTTGGACGTTGGTGTTTCTTAACAATGTTAACACCTTCAACGATAACTTTGTTTACTTTTGGAAGGGCAGTAAGGACAACAGCTTCTGTTCCCTTATCTTTACCAGCGATTACGCGAACTTTGTCGCCTTTTTTTACAAACATTAGGTTTCTCCTTGATTTTTCTTACGCCCATAAGGGCACCCTAGCTTGAAGCTAGGGGACTAGTTTGTTTCTAAAAATTAAAGTACTTCTGGAGCAAGTGACACGATCTTCATGAAGCCACCTTCACGCAATTCACGTGCAACTGGGCCAAAGATACGTGTTCCGCGAGGAGTTTTGTCTTCACGGATAATAACTGCTGCGTTTTCGTCAAATTTGATGTATGAACCATCAGCACGACGAGCACCTGATTTAGTACGAACGATAACAGCTTTTACAACGTCACCTTTTTTAACCGCACCACCAGGAGTAGCTTGTTTTACAGATGCCACAATAACATCACCGATGTTTGCAAATTTACGTCCTGAACCACCAAGAACTTTGATAGTCAAGATTTCGCGAGCACCGCTGTTGTCTGCGACTTTCAAACGAGTTTCTGTTTGAATCATTTCAGTTTTCTCCTTTCAGGCTTGATTAGATGATGACCGCTTCTTCAACAACTTCTACAAGACGGAAACGTTTTGTAGCTGAAAGCGGACGAGTTTCCATGATACGTACGATATCGCCTTCTTTGGCAACATTGTTTTCATCATGTGCTTTGTATTTCTTAGAGTAGTTAATACGTTTACCATAGACTGGGTGGTTACGTTTTGTTTCAACTACAACTGTGATTGTCTTGTCCATTTTGTCAGATACAACACGTCCAACAAGAACTTTACGATTATTGCGTTCCATTGAAATTTCTCCTTCCCTAGTCTATTATTTCGCTTCAGATTGAACTGTTTTGATACGAGCGATTTGTTTTTTAACTTCTTTCAAGCGAGCTGTTTGTTCCAATTGACCAGTAGCAGCTTGGAAACGAAGTTCAAACAATTCTTTTTTCAATTCGTTTTCGCGCTTCGCGAGTTCTTCTTGAGAAAGACCACGAAGTTCTTTAACAAATTCTTTTACTTCATTAAGTTTCATGCCTTCTCCTTATTCTGCTTCACGTTTTACGAATTTACATTTAACTGGCAATTTGTGGCTAGCAAGACGAAGTGCTTCGCGTGCAATCTCTTCAGATACACCAGCGATTTCGAACATCACTTTACCACGTTTAACTGGTGCTACCCAACCTTCAGGTGCCCCTTTACCAGATCCCATACGCACACCGATAGCTTTAGCAGTGTATGATTTGTGTGGGAAGATTTTAATCCAAACTTTACCACCACGTTTCATGTAACGAGTCATGGCGATACGAGCAGCTTCGATTTGGCGGTTAGTAATCCAGTGGCTAGTTGTAGCTTGAAGACCGTATTCACCAAATGCTACTTCTTTTCCACCTTTTGCTTCACCGCGCATTTTTCCACGGAATTCACGACGGTGTTTAACACGTTTAGGTACTAACATTGGTTATTTACCTCCTTTAGTGTTTTTGCGAGCTGGAAGAACTTCACCACGGTAGATCCATACTTTAACACCAAGTTTACCGTATGTAGTATCTGCTTCTTCCCAAGCGTAATCGATATCTGCACGAAGTGTGTGAAGTGGAACAGTTCCTTCAGAGTATCCTTCAGCACGGGCGATATCTGCACCGTTCAAACGACCTGAAACTTGAGTTTTGATTCCTTTAGCTCCAGCACGCATTGCACGTTGGATTGCTTGTTTTTGTGCACGACGGAAAGCAACACGTTGCTCTAATTGACGAGCAATTCCTTCACCTACAAGGTGAGCATCCAAATCTGGTTGTTTGATTTCGATGATGTTGATGTGTACTTGTTTTCCAGTCAATTTGTTAAGTTTTGCACGGAGTGCATCAACGTTAGCACCACCTTTACCGATAACCATACCTGGTTTAGCAGTGTGAAGTGAAACGTTAACTTTGTTCACTGCGCGTTCGATTTCAATAGTTGAAACTGCTGCGTCAGCAAGTTCTTTTTGAACGAATTTACGGATTGCAAGATCTTCATGAAGGTAATCCGCGTATTCTTTTTCAGCATACCATTTGGCATCCCAATCACGGATGATGCCGACACGCATACCAATTGGATGTACTTTTTGACCCACGATTTTACCTCCTTATTTTTCTGCAACAGCTACAGTGATGTGAGCTGTACGTTTGTTGATTGGTGAAGCTGAACCTTTCGCACGTGGACGGAAACGTTTCATAGTTGGTCCTTCGTTTGCGAATGCTTCAGATACTACCAAGTTAGCTTTATCCAAACCAAAGTTGTTTTCAGCGTTAGCTACAGCTGAGTTCAAAACTTTCAAGATGATTTCAGCAGCTTTGTTTGGGGTGAATGTCAAGATTGCAATAGCATCGGCTACGCTTTTACCACGGATATTGTCAAGAACAAGACGTGATTTACGAGGTGAAACACGTACTGTACGAGCCATTGCTTTAGCTGAAGTAATTTCTGCCATTTATGTTCTCCTTATTTTCTACGTGTTTTCTTGTCGTCTGCAGCGTGACCTTTGTAAGTACGAGTTGGTGCAAATTCACCAAGTTTGTGACCTACCATGTCCTCTTGGATGTAAACAGGTACGTGTTTACGTCCGTCATAAACTGCAATAGTGTAACCAATGAAACTTGGGAAGATCGTCGAACGACGTGACCAAGTTTTGATAACTTTTTTCTTTTCGTCGTTAGCTTGAGCTTCAACTTTTTTCATCAAATGCTCATCGACGAAAGGTCCTTTTTTAAGACTGCGTCCCATTTTTATATTTTCTCCTTTAAATGTTGTACCACAGCGGCTTGCGCTCACATGGAGCGCTACCGAGCTGGCGGATTTCCTAGTTGCTTAGGCGACTAGTTTACTATTATTTCTCGTTGCGACGACGAACGATAAGTTTGTCAGATTTCGCTTTCTTGTTACGAGTTTTAAGACCAAGAGCAGGTTTGCCCCATGGAGTAGATGGCGCTTTACGACCAACTGGTGCTTTACCTTCACCACCACCGTGTGGGTGATCGTTAGGGTTCATTACAGAACCACGAACTGTTGGGCGGATACCTTTCCAACGGCTACGTCCTGCTTTACCAAGGTTCACAAGTCCATGTTGTTCGTTTCCGACAACACCAACTGTTGCACGACAAGTTCCAAGAATCATACGTACTTCGCCAGATTGAAGACGAACAAGAACATATTTACCTTCTTGACCCAATACTTGAGCAGAAGCTCCAGCTGCACGTACCAATTCTCCACCACGACCTGGTTTCAACTCGATGTTGTGGATCAAAGTACCAACTGGGATGTTAGCAAGTGGAAGTGCGTTTCCGACTTTGATATCTGCTTCTGGACCTGAAACGATACGTTGACCAACTTCAAGACCTTTTGGAGCGATGATGTATGCTTTCACACCGTCAGTGTAGTGTACAAGGGCGATGTTTGCAGAACGGTTTGGATCGTACTCGATTGTTTTAACAACAGCTTCAACGTTGTCTTTGTTACGTTTGAAGTCAACCAAACGGTAGAAACGTTTGTGTCCACCACCTTGGTGACGAACAGTGATACGACCGTTGTTGTTACGACCAGCCTTGTTCTTCAAAGCAACAAGCAATGATTTTTCAGGAGTGCTTGTTGTGATTTCAGCGAAATCCAAAGAAGTCATATTACGGCGACCGTTTGTTGTTGGTTTATAAACACGAATTCCCACGATATTTCCTCCTTAGATTATTCAGCTTCAGCAGCAAACAACTCGATTGCTTTTGAATCAGCTGTAAGTGTGATGATAGCTTTTTTAGTTTTGTTAGTAAAACCAGTGTAACGTCCAACACGTTTAGCTTTAGGTTTTACGTTGATTGTGTTAACGTTGGCAACTTTAACACCTTCGAAAGCAGCTTCAACAGCTTGCTTGATCAAAAGTTTGTGTGCACGAGTGTCAACTTCAAATACATATTTCCCTGCTTCAAGTTGAGCCATTGAGCTTTCAGTGATTACAGGTTTTTTGATAACATCATACAAATTCATTATGCAAGAACCTCCTCGATTTTAGAGATAGCTGCTTGTGTGACAAGAAGTTTGTCGCTATTTGCGATGTCAAGAACACTTGCAGTTGTAGCAGTTGCAACTTTCACGTTTGGAAGGTTACGAGCTGAAAGAGCTGCGAATTCATTTCCTTCTTCAAGGATAACAAGAACTTTAGAATCGATGCTCAATGCTGCAAGAACTTTTGCAAATTCAGCAGTTTTTGGAGCTGTAAATGAAAGAGCGTCTACAGCTACGAATTTGTTTTCAGCAACTTTTTCAGAGTAAACTGATTTAAGAGCTAGGCGACGAACTTTTTGTGGAAGTTTGTAGCCGTATGAACGTGGAGTTGGTCCGAAGACAACACCACCACCACGCCATTGTGGTGAGCGGATAGAACCTTGACGAGCACGTCCAGTTCCTTTTTGACGCCATGGTTTGCGTCCACCACCTGATACTGCAGAGCGGTTTTTAACAGCGTGTGTTCCTTGACGAAGGCTTGCGCGTTGGCTGATGATCACATCAAACACAACTGATTCATTTGGTTCAATACCAAATACTGCATCGTTAAGAACAACTTGGCCAGCTTCTTTACCAGTTTGGTCAAATAATGTTACGTTTGCCATTGTGACTGATTTCCCCTTTCTTTATTATTTACCAGCTTTAACTGCTGATTTGATAGTGATAAGAGATTTCTTAGCACCTGGTACGTTACCTTTGATAAGGATAACGTTCTTTTCTGGAACAACTTGTACAACTTCAAGGTTTTGAATTGTTACGCGGTCGCCACCCATACGTCCTGCAAGGTTTTTACCTTTGAATACGCGGTTAGGTGCAACAGGTCCCATAGAACCTGGACGACGGTGGTAACGGGAACCGTGAGCCATTGGTCCACGTGATTGTCCGTGGCGTTTGATAACACCTTGGAAACCTTTACCTTTAGAAGTACCAGTTACGTCAACAACGTCTCCAGCTGCGAATGTTTCAACTGTGATTTCAGCACCAACTTCCAAGCCTTCAACGTTTTTGAATTCACGAATGAAGCGCTTAGGAGCCGTGTTAGCTTTCGCTACATGTCCTTTAGCAGGTTTGTTGCTCAATACTTCGCGTTTGTCATCGAAACCAACTTGGATAGCGTTGTATCCGTCTGTTTCAACAGTTTTAACTTGAAGAACAACGTTTGGAGTTGCTTCAATAACTGTTACAGGGATCAATTCGCCAGCTTCAGTGAAGATTTGAGTCATTCCCACTTTTTTCCCTAAGATTCCTTTTGTCATGAGAAAATAGTTCCTTTTCTATATTTTTTTATTCAAAAAGTTTTTAACGAGCGTTTTTCATGCTCAAGGTTTCAAACTTTGGATTAAAGTTTGATTTCTACGTTTACACCACTTGGAAGATCCAATTTCATCAACGCATCAACTGTTTTTTGAGTTGGGTTAACGATATCGATCAAACGTTTGTGTGTACGCATTTCAAATTGTTCGCGAGAGTCTTTGTATTTGTGAGTCGCACGAATAATTGTGTAGAGGCTACGCTCAGTTGGAAGTGGGATTGGCCCCGCAACTTGTGCACCTGTACGAGTAGCTGATTCTACGATTTTTGCAGCCGCTGTGTCAAGCGTACGGTGTTCGTAAGCTTTCAAACGGATACGGATTTTTTTGTTTGCCATCTTTTTCTCCTTTTCGTCTATTTAAGATAATAGGCTAGCTCCACAAGAAAACCGACGCGCGTTGCGTGGCAATGCAACCGAGCGTGTCGCAACCTCTTGCATCAAAGCTAAGGCTGTAATTTACAGCACCATAATAGAATAACACAAAGCCCCTGCGATTGCAAGGGATTTGTTGCTATTTTTTCGTTTTTTTTACAATGAAACTGGTTTCCTATTTTTTCTTTTTAAAATTAGGGATTTTCTTCTATATAAGTTAAGTCCTCTTGACATCAAATTTATCTTCTGATTGATCCACTAGAATGTCCGCACTTGACTCAGTTTCTTTATAGTATCGCAGATACTGCTCCCGTCTCATCTGATGGCTAGCCAATATAACGGATGCATCGCGATTTCTCACAGTCGTATCTCGAGCTAGGCGCCGCTTTAATTCGGTCTCTTCATCCGTGTAGAAACAGATTGTTCTGTCAAATAGTTCTTTAGGAAGAAAACCAACAGACATCCCTTCGACAATCAGAACTGGTTTCGTTCCAGACAAGATTTCACTAGCCTTCCAAGGCTCTTCAATTGTCAAGACATCCATACCCGCCTGCAAGGCTAAGATATCTCTCTGCAAACTTGCCAATTCATGTGCCACCGGGAGACAAGCTGTCACCTTTTGATCTGGCGCTTGCTTTGGTACTACCAGATGACGGTCTGAGGTGATATAGGGATCTGTTTCTAGTAAATTTACTGTAGTAGAATCTAGGGATTGATGTAATTCCTGTGCAAAGGTTGATTTACCCGAAGCCCCATGACCGTATATTCCCAGTGTCCTGACTTTTCCCTTTTCTATTTCTGAGACCAGCTGATCTATTAAGTCTTTTCCTTTCATTCCCTCTTCACCTGTTCATAGCTTTCTTTTCCGTCATTAAGCTTATCCCAAATCACTACTTGCCCATTTTTGAGGGATTTTTGTACATCGATAATTCGTTGATTGGACGAACCTCGAAACTGGAGCATGAGATTTCTCTTAGTTCGATCATACCGTCCGTCTACAAGAATGTCAAGCAGCGATAGAAGTTCCAGTTTATCTGGGGTCTCCAGCATCATTTCTTCCCAAGTGTAGCCCGTCCAGGACCAGATGTCTTTTTCTGGCAATTCCTTTCTGATGCGTTTAACGAGAGGCAAGAGAATGCCCGTATTGAGAAAAGGCTCTCCTCCTAGCAAAGTCAAGCCTTGAACATAGGGCTGAGCAAGATCTGCCATAATTTGTTCTTCTAATTCTGCTGTATAGGGAATGCCAGCATTAAAAGACCAAGTCGCAACATTATAACACCCCTCGCAATGAAACATGCAACCTGCTACATAGAGGGAGTTGCGAACACCCTCTCCATCTACAAAGTTAAACGCCTTGTAGTCAATGATACGCCCTTGACTAAGCTCCTCGCTTTTCCATTCTTGTGGTTTAGGATTATTCATTCGCTACCTCTATCCAATAACGCTCAACTCCATTACGAACATCCTCAATGAGACCTCCATTTGCTAGAATGACTGCTCTGCTAGCAGGATTATTCACGCTACAGGTCACCAGAGCTTTCTTGATGTTCTTTTCCTTAGCAACTTGCAAGCCCTGACGGAGAGTTTCCTTGGCATAACCTTTGCCTCTTTCAGACGGTCGGATGGAGTATCCAATGTGGCCAGCATAATTCAGTAAACCCTCATTCAGTCTCAATCGCAGATTCAAAAATCCTAGAGCACGACCTACATCATCAAATGATACAAATTGAATAGAAGGAACACGATTTTCAGGCAAGTTTATTCCCATCTCTTTTTGCTTATTTGTTTCCAACCACTCTTCATACACAAAGTTCTCTGTATCCCAAAAGCCCCCATCGTGGGCTGATTGGGTCTGCTCAAACTCTGCCATCATGTCTAAAACAGCTTCTCTATCTACTATTGTCGGTCTACGTAGTTCCATCCTTACCTCCCACTATGAGAAAAGCGAGAGCTGACTCTCACTTTTATTTTTTCTTATTCTTGTTTAAAAATTGTTCTCTGAGGTTGAGCAAGCGTTCTTTCTTACCAGCTCCACCTTTAGAGTGTTTCTCGTGATAGCGGGCCACTTGTGCGCGCCCTTTATCATCTAATTGATATTTTCCCATTTTATTTCTTTCTAATTTGTTACTTGATGGCCAGCTATTTTAATCGTTGAGCCATTCATGTGTTTGACACGCGCAGCGATTTCCTTGTGACGGCCGTTGACCATAGGTCTAGCTTGAGGATTACCTAGGTAGCCACAAGTTCGTTTGACCACATCCACCGTTTTAGGGTCGCTATTGCCACAGTTAGGGCAAGCAAATCCTCTCTCAGTTGGTTCAAAATCCCCTTCAAAGTCACACTTGTAGCAACGGTCAATCGGAGTATTGGTTCCTAGATAGCCCACGCGGTCATAGGCATAGTCCCAGACAGCTTCCAAGGCTTTAGGATTTTGCTGAAGGACTGGATACTCACAATAATGGATGAAACCACCTGATGCACCTGCTTCTGGATAGACTTTCTCAAAGTCTAATTTTTCAAACGGTGTTGGATTTTTACGAACATCGTAGTGGAAAGAATTGGTATAGTATTCCTTGTCTGTGATGTCAGGAATAGAGCCAAACTTCTCTGTATCTAGTCGGCAGAAACGGTCTGTTAAACTTTCAGACGGTGTTGAGTAGATAGAGAAATGGTAGCCATATTGGTCAGACCACTCTTCTACACGGCGTTTCATATCACGAATGATATCCAGCGTGAATTCCTTGGCTTCTGGATTGTGTTCCCAGCTATTTCCAAAGAAGACAGTTGCCACTTCGTATAAACCAATATAGCCCAGCGAAACAGTTGCGCGACGATTCTTAAAGAGCTGGTCAACACTTTCTTCTTTACCTAGACGATGGCCAAAAGCACCGTACTGGTAGAGGATAGGAGCATTTGCCGGTGTTGCTTCCTTGGTTCGTTCGACACGGTAAACTAGAGCATCTTCTGCGATATTCATCCGCTCATTGAAGATTTCCCAGAACTTATTCATGTCGCCCTCAGACTCGAGAGCAATACGGGGCAGGTTAACCGTTACAACTCCCAGGTTCATGCGACCTGAATTGACTTCTACACCATTCTCATCCTTCCATCCTTGAAGAAACGAACGACAACCCATAGGAACCTTGAAAGAACCTGTCAAGTCAACAATCTTATCATAGGACAAGACATCTGGGTACATCCGCTTGGTTGCACACTCGAGGGCCAACTGTTTGATGTCGTAGTTAGGTGAACCTTCCTCTAAGTTAAGTCCTCTTTTAAGCGTAAAGATGAGTTTAGGGAAGATGGCTGTGCGGTGTTCTGAACCAAGCCCCTTGATACGAATGGTCAAGATAGCTTTTTGAATTTCCCGTTCAAAACGACTAGTTCCTAGACCAAAACCGAGCGAAGTAAAAGGTGTTTGTCCATTTGAAGTGAAGAGAGTGTTGATTTCATACTCAAGAGATTGCATGGCATCGTAGATGTCCTTTTGGGTTTTCTTCCAAGCGTAATCTTCACGTTTCTCGGGCAAGACCCACTCTTCCGCATCCTTGAGGTGCTTTTGGTAATTCTTCTCTGCATAAGGCGCCAAGACTTCATCAATACGGTCAGCTGAGCAGCCCCCGTACTGGCTAGAAGCAACGTTGGCGATGATTTGTGAAATTTGAGCTGTCGCAGTCTGGATAGACTTGGGACTCTCTACCTCTGCATTTCCAATCTTAAAACCATTTTCCAACATGCCTTTAAAATCAATCAAACAGCAGTTGGTCATCGGAGTGTAGGGGCTGTAGTCCAAGTCATGATAGTGGATATCCCCTTTTTGGTGAGCATTAGCTACGTGCTTAGGAAGCATTTGCAGCCCGATTGATTTCCCAACAATCCCTGCTGTCAAATCACGCTGAGTATTAAAGACATCACTGTCTTTATTGGCATTTTCATTGACAACCGCCTGATCTTTATTGAGAAGTTTATGAATACTAAAGTTGATATCTGTCGCTTTTGAGCGCTCAAAATCCCTTTGTGTCCGATAAGTGATATACTCCTCAGCCAACGCATATTCTTTGGCTTCAAGGAGTTCATGTTCTACGATATTCTGAATCTCGTAAATCTTGACACCTTGAGGGAAACGACTGTGAATTTCCGCAACAATACGCTCAAGCAGGCTATTTAGACGTTTTTCGACCAGGGGTGTCACATCCATGACTTTGTCAGCCGCCTTATGGAGAGCTTTGTCAATCTTGTCTATATCAAACACTACACGTCTACCATCTCGTTTTTCAACGAACAAAGTGGGAACGGTTGCAAGATTTTCTTCTAATACAATCATATCCATGCTCTTTTCTATTTTTCTTCTTAAGTGATATTATACCACTCTAAAAAGAAAAATCAATATCTTGTGTTAAAAATTCTAAAATTTTTAAAAATACACAAGATATTGATTTGCTATTTAGATTTATAAAGCTTGAATTCCTTACTATCCGTCTGAACAAGCTCGTATTTTTCACTAAGTAGGCTCTCTACATCCGACCACAAGGCAACCTTTTGGTTGACCAAAATCATCTTCGGTTGATTTTCTTTCAAGTCATTGACTAGTTTCGTTTTATTCTCGTCGCTTGCAGTATAGAGTGTTGGTGTCACTAGAGAGCTTGGTGCCAAGCGTTCACTTGCGCGGTAGAAATCTGGCCGATTATCCCAAGCATAGACACGATCCTCGGAACTCGTTTGCTGTTTGACCAAGCTAGCAAGCTGCTCACGTTCCTGATAAGTACTTGGATGCGAAATATAGCGACTCAAAACAGGTAGGAAAAGTAAATAGACTATCGCAACTAATGGTAGATAGAAATTTCCCTTGAGGTAGCGACCAAAGAGTGATGAAGAGCGAACTCTTCGTCTACTACGACTGATACGATCAGGGCTTCCTTCTTTGATGTTGGTTAACAATAACAATGTCAGAAAGGGCAAAATCGCTGCCAAACGTGAGCCATGCAAAGGTTCCTTTGAAAAAATTAACAAAGCAAGAGTTACTAATAATCCTAAAATAGCGCCTATTGAGACAGCAGATTGTTTGGCCGGTTTAGATTGAAACAATCCTGAAAAGATCAATGTCAGAATCCCAATACCGATGGATAGCAAACCATAGAAAGCAGCATTCTCCATAAGATTGGCATTTGAAAATAGACTAAGCGTATCTATTGGATACAAAGTATGGCTAATCGCATCACCAAAAGTTCCTGTTAATACAGTATAATAGCCAATTGGATAAAAAAGGAGAGAAAATCCTAGAGCTGATGCGAAAAATTGATACAAACCATGAGCAAATTTACGCTTGGCAATATTAAATCCAAACAAACTCAGGGCAAGTGTGGCTGCAAACAAGGCTGTGGGAATAGGTGATAGGAAGAAAGCTAATGCTAAACTCATCCCAACTCGCAAGAAACCTTTATCGTTACTTGGATCATCCAGATAGTCAGCCACTAGGCTAAAACTATAAAATAGAAAAGGCAAGGCCACAGCCACTGCATAGCTACCACCAAATCCCAGACTGCCCACAAGCAGATAAAAAACCAGCAAAAGCTGTCTAGCCTGCTCTCCCTGACCTGTCAAGGTATCTGCGGACTTGAATAGAAAAACACCAGCTCCGAACAAGGCCAACCACTCCACCAAAGCAAAAAGAATACTCCCTTGAGAGAGATAGATTAGTACGTAATAAAGCAGTCCATTTGAACCATAATAATCCGTGTAAATCTGCCCACTCTGATGTAGCGCCCAACCAGTATAAAGATCTTGCATCTGTTGGGGGCTCACCAAACCAAAGATCAGAGGCAACATGACAGAAACAGCTGTAGCAGCCAGACTCCAAATTGCCATACTAAAAAACGGAAGCGGAGTTCGTTTCTTCTTACCTCGCTCCAGTCCAAATTCAGACTCTTGATCCAGCCGTTCCCGATACTGGTATCGAAATTCTTCTAGCTGTTCGTCTTTTTCCTCGTATACGTTCATTCAATTTCTCCTAGTAAGTTTATCTGTTTTAGTATATCAAAATCTTACAGGAATGTCAGCTAAGGATTGATATTTCCTTAACTTCTTATCTAGCTCAGCATAGCGTTCAATCTCTCGAAAACGGTGTAAACTGCTTGTTTGAAACTCTAGGATAAAATCATATTCTTTTTGATTTAGCATTTTCATCCTCCTGCTTATCTATTCGCAAAAAGACAAAAATAAGATCCAGCCTTGGGCCAGATCTTGGTTGGTAGTTAGAGCATAGGCGCAAACAACTGGACAATTTCCTTGATCAAGCTTTGATACCAGCTTGTTTTGATGGTGTGAGGATAGATTTCTTGAGAAACTTTAAAAATCTCTTTGAAGTCCCTCTCAATATCGATGATAGACTGCGTTTTATAAAGCAAAACGCCATTTTCATAGTGGTGGAGCAAGCTCCGATAGTCAAAATTGATGGTTCCCACAGTAGCCACCTCTCCATCGACAAGCATTTGCTTGCTATGAAGAAATCCGGGACTGTACTCATAAATACGAACCCCTGCAGATAGCAAATCTGGATAGGCTCCCCGAGTAACTAACTGAATAACCTTCTTATCTGGGATACACGGCGTCACAATTCGCACATCTACCCCTCTCAGAGCTGCATTTTTGATACTTTCAGTTAGATCGTAGTCCGCAATCAGATAGGGAGTCGTGATATAGACGTAATCTGTAGCTTGATTGATAAGGTTTTGATAGACCGTTTTTCCTACCTGAGCTCGGTAGATAGGCTTTGGCCCACTACTGTAAGGAATGCAAAGCCCCATCCCATCTCTAGGTTGATTTTCGAGATGGTATTGGTCAAAGTCACTAATTTCCCCACGGTTGATATACCAAGTTGATAAAAAGAGTCTGGTAAAAGCCTTAACAGCCGGTCCATCTAGGCGAATACCGCTATCCTTCCAATAGCCAAAACGTTCGATATGGTTGATATACTCATCTGCCAGATTGACACCACCTGTATAGGCAATTTGACCATCGATAACCATGATTTTACGGTGGTCACGGTTGTTATAGGCGACGGTTAAGCGTGGAATCACCTTGTTAAATTTGTGAGCTTCAATCCCTTGACCACGAAGTTGGATGGTGTAATCTCCAGGCAAGGTTGCCATACAACCAATATCATCATAGAGAAGCTTCACTTCTACTCCTTGAGCTGCCTTTTCTTCCAAAATTTTCAAAATACTATTCCACATCAAACCTTCTTCGATGATATAGTATTCGAGAAAGATAAATTTCTCGGCTTTTTTGAGATCCTCTAACATCTGGCGCCACATGCTTTCCCCTGAAGGGAAAAAATGGGTATCCGTTCGATTATAGACATCCGCATTCGTATCCATGCTAAGGAGAGATTTGATGACACCGTAAGCCGACTTATCCTCTTCCTTTAACTCCAAACGGAGAGCTCTGCTATTGTCCTCTCGGTCAACCATTGATTGGAGTTGCTTTAGCTGTTTCATTTCTTTTTTAGATAAACGGCGTTCTCCAAACATGATATAGAGCAATGGCCCAAACACTGGCACAAAGGCTACTAACAGCCATGTTACCTTACTCTCAGGATTCATGGACCGATTGACAATTGATACAATGGTCGCTAAGCTCACTAAAATGACAAGGATAATCCAGAGAATCGGTGCCATCTGCCCTAGATAGAGAAATAAACCAAAGACAATAAACAACTCTGCCAACATGATGGTAATACTAAAACCATACTTGGACATGAGTAGCTGCATTTTTCTAGCTGTCATACATCCCCTTCCTTTTCTAACATTCTCCTTAACTGCTTGATAAACTAATGTTTCTACTAGTATACCTCAGTTCAGGGGTAGATAGCAACCGTTTACCTTTTTATATTTTTAACTAAGATATTAAGAGACTTAAAAAGAACTACCAAAATGATAGTCCTTTCCAGCATTATTTAGCTTCTTTTCACTTTATGAATTAGAAAAGTTCTTTGTAGAGAGCAATGGTTTCTTCCAAGGTTGGCATAAATGGATTTCCAGGTGCACAGGCATCAATCAAAGCATTCTTAGAAAGGTAATCAAAGTCAAAATCTTTTTCTTGGATACCAAGTTCAGTGAGTTTCTTCGGAATACCCACTGTTTCAGACAGTTTCTCAATTTCAGTGATAGCATAGGCGGCACATTCTTGGTCTGTTTTCCCTTCCACATGGAGTCCCAAGGCCTTGGCTACATTGCGGAAAGCTTCTGGTACACGCTTGGCATTTTCACGTTCTACAACTGGGAGAAGCATGGCACAGCAGACACCATGTGGCAAGTTATATACCGCACCGAGTTGGTGAGCCATAGAATGAACATAGCCCAAGCCAGCATTGTTAAAGCTCATACCACCGAGGAAGATGGCATTGACCATAGCCTCACGCGCTTCAATATCATGGCCATTTGCTACGGCACGAGGGAGGTACTCCTTGATGAGTTCAATCGCTCCGATAGAGAGTTTCTTAGTCACATTATAAGCACCTGGTGTTACCAAGGCTTCGACAGCATGGGTAAGAGCATCCATACCTGTCGCTGCTGTCAATCCTTTCGGTTTTGAAAGCATGAGTTCTGGATCATTGACAGAGATAAGGGCGAGGCTGTTCTTATCAACCATTACCATCTTGACCTTGCGTTCTTCGTCAGTAATGACATAGTTAATGGTGATTTCTGCAGAAGTTCCAGCTGTTGTATTGATCGCAACCACTGGCAACCCTTTTTCAGCAGACTTGTGAAGACCTTCGTAGTCCTGTGGTTTTCCACCATTTGTCGCGATGATAGAGATACAACTAGCCGCATCCTGAGGAGATCCTCCTCCAAGACTGATGATGAAGTCACATCCATGCTCTTTCAGGGCGGCCACTCCGTCTGTGACGTTCTTGCAAGTCGGATTTGGCTCCACATCGCTAAAGATCACATATTCAATCCCTTCAGCATCTAGTGGTTTTAGGA
The DNA here is from genome assembly GCF_003943905.1 of Streptococcus mitis. Lineage (GTDB taxonomy): Bacteria > Bacillota > Bacilli > Lactobacillales > Streptococcaceae > Streptococcus > Streptococcus mitis_BC. The sequence continues at coordinate 197,654 of NZ_RJNS01000002.1, read as the reverse complement.
CCTTAGGTAAAATATCACTGTCTTCGATGAATTTATCTGTCACCAAAAGGGCCTTCTTATACCCCAGTTCCTTGATATACGGACCTACTTCATTTACAACACCTTTACCAATAAGGTTAACTGATGGAACGTAAAATGTAGCCATATGCTTTTCCTCCTGCGCCTCTGCGCTATTTGATTATTTACCATAAGTATACGACCTTATAAGAAGTTTTACAAATATTTGTAAGCGTTTTAAGTAAAAAGTTAGTAAAGAACAGCCAGCCCTTTTTTCAAGAAAAAAAGCTCCAAAAAGATAGCTTTCATCTCATTGGAACTTTTACTTAATCATTATTGCTTAGTTAATACCACTCGGTCAGATGCCTCTCGGTCCATATCGTCGATAATCAATTGATTACCATTAACCGCGTAAATTTTGACATCATCACCGATAATGACACGTTGATTTTCTGGCTCAAAGGTGACTTGCTTGATTTCCTTATCTCCATCTGGCTCGACCTCAGTCCATGTACCAGTCTTACCTGTTACAACAAGAGTGATCTGATCATTCTCATCTTTTCCAGTGTAGGTACCATCGATGTTAGTCGGTTGAGCAACAGTAGTGTCCTGACTTGAGGAGGCTTGTGGTTGACTAGCACTTGTAGCAGCGCTAGAAGATGATTCTTGTTGAGAAGATGATTGCTGTGCAGATTGCTGGGTAGGGGCTTGTGCCTTAGGTCCACAAGCTGCTAAAAGACTAAGAATTGCTAGGGAAGCAATAGAAAGTGTGAATGTTTTCGTCTTCATAGCGATTTCCTTTCTTTTTGTGCCAATGTTTTGCTGGAATCGTTTCCAGATATACCTCCTACCTTCAGTATAGCAACTTAAACCTAGACGGTCAACTAATCCCATCGCTTCCTACTAAACTCGCTCGTACTTCCGAGATAAAGTAGAGTGATCCCGTCACGAAAAGCAGATCCTGGTCATTGGCTCTTTCTTCAAATTCTCTGATAAAATCGCCATAGGAAGGAATCAAATCGTAACCCGCCACATCCTTTTCATCCAGAGAGCCTTGGTAGTCAAAGCCTGTTACCTTAAGTTCCACCTGAGGCAACTGCTCAGATAGATAGCCTAACATTCCTTGATAATCCTTGCGTTTAAGGGCACCAAAAAGGATGCGAACTTGATAGCCTTGCTGGATTTTCCCCTGGATAAACTCGACCAGACGACTTAAAGCTGGAAGATTGTGAGCCCCGTCTAGGTAGATATGCGGACGAATCCGTTCCAATCGACCTGCCCAATGTGTTTCTTTCAAGGCCTGTCTGACAAGTTCTTCTTCGACACCTTCACCTCTTGACGCCATAAACAGAAGAAAAGTTTGTAAAGCCAAGGCGGCATTTTCTTGCTGATAAGCACCTTCCAAACCGATTTCAAGCTGTGAAAAGCTTGCTAGGCTGCTTGAGAAATTTCCAGTTTTCAAGGTGAGGTCTCGTCCAGCTTGATAAAGATTTACGTCTAACTCTCTCGCTTTACTTTGGCAGACAAGCTCCGCTTCTGGAGCAAGCTTGGCAATGACTGCCTTCTTACCAGACTTGAAAATACCAGCTTTCTGCCCTGCTATCTCCTCCAGACTCTCACCCAAGGTCTCCTGATGATCTAACCCAATCGAAGTTATAACTGCAATCTCTCCTGTTACGACATTAGTGGTGTCAAGCAGACCACCAATCCCCACTTCTAGAAGAACTAGATCCACGTCCTGCTCTTTAAAGTAAAGCAAAGCAATCAAGGTCAACAACTCAAAGAAAGACAATTGGTCATGTGTTTCCAAAAGAGTTTTTTCCATCTCCTTGACTTGGTTAGCTATACGGGTAAAGTCTTCATCTACGATCGGTTGCCCATTAATACAGATTCTATCATGGATACTGATGATATGAGGAGAGGTAAAAGTACCAACTTTTTTACCATGAGAAACAAACAACTCCCTCATGAAGGCAATAGTTGACCCTTTACCATTAGTCCCTGTTACGTGGATAATAGGATAAGTCTTCTCAGGATTCCCCAGCAAATCCACTGCTCGCTGCATTCGTCCAAGTCCAGATCTAAAGTTTAAACCAATCCGACTATGGAGCCATTCTTCTACTTCAAACATACATGTCTCCTTACAAAAGTACAATCAACTACTGCATCAAAGTATGATTGCAAATAAAAAGCGAGGTCGGGACAAAAATCCCGACCTCTTACCTGGTTAGCTAATCACTAGCTACTATGAATTTCAACGTAAGCTAAAAATGTCTCCCAGACTCACCAGCTCTCTCTTATTTCAAGGATCTGGGCTAAAAACGTCCCCCGGACGTTCCTACGTTTCTAATTTCTGGCGCAGGGCTAAAAACATCCACTGGATGTTTTTACTCCTCCATAAAGCTGTTGAAGACTTCTTCAATCATGTTCCACTCGTCTTCTGAGTCTTCTGGGATTGGTTGCAATTCGCCTTCTGTTCCGTCTTCATTTTCGATGAATGAGTAAGCTTGGATTTCAACTTCACCGTTTTCATCTTCTTCTGCGTTAACTGGCACTAGAAGAACATAGTTCTTACCAAATTCTTCTTTCCCGTCGATGGTCAAAAGAATTTCAAACAAGGTTTCATTTCCTTGCTCATCTACTAGTGTAATCAATTCACGTTCTTCGTGGTCATGGTTGTGATCGTGTGACATAGTTTCTCCTCTGTCTTAAAATTTTCTATCTAAATAATTTTGCAAAATCAGCTGAGCAGCCAACTTATCAATAACTTTCTTGCGTTTATTGCGACTGATATCTGCTTGTTCAATCAACATACGTTCTGCAGCGACCGTCGTCAAACGCTCATCTTGATAGTCTACTGGCAAACCAAAAAGTTCCTCTAGTTTTGCTCCGTAGGCCTGACTGGCTTCTACTCGCGGACCACTGGTATTGTTCATATTTTTAGGCAAGCCTACTACAAAGCGTTCCACCTTATAGCTGTCAACCAATTTCTTGATACGGTCAAAACCAAACTGGCCCTGATCCTCATTAATCTGGATGATTTCAAGTCCTTGAGCGGTGAAGCCTAGTGGATCGCTAATCGCAACACCCACTGTTTTTGAACCGACGTCCAATCCCATAATTCTCATAGATTATAGATCGACTCCTTGTCCCTTAAGGTAATAGCGCACCAATTCTTCAACAATTTCATCACGCTCATACTTACGAATTTGATTTCGTGCATTATTGTAACGAGGAACGTAGGCAGGGTCTCCACTCAATACATAACCGACGATTTGATTTATCGGATTATAACCCTTTTCATTCAGAGAAGCATAGACATCTGTCAACGTTTCACTGATTTCCTTCTTGTTGGAATCATCCAATTTAAAACGTACAGTTTCTTCAGTAAATCCCATTCTAACACCCTCTTTCCTTAGAATAGTACTATTATAGCATATTTCCTTACGTTCTACAATTAAGTCAATCCATTTATTTGAATTTTCTTACTGTTCTGTCGCACCATTTGCCACTCTGTCTGCGATATATTGGCTTGGTTCATTTTTCAAAAGAGTCTCTAAGCCAAGATTTTTCAAATAATCTGTCTGTGACGCCTTTTTGACATCCAAGACTTGTAAATCATAGGTCGTTGTGGTCTGGATTTCAGTCTCACTGAGCAGTTTGGTTTCAAGTGTAAAACCTGCCAATTTGCGCGCTTCCTGAAGCATTTCATCCTTTTCTTCTGCTTCTAAAAGAGCTTTTTGAGTTTCTTCAAGACCGTGGTCAGCGATAAAGGATTTCAATTCCTCACTTAAGGGCCGTATCTGCCGAATAACCAATTTTAGAAATTGTTTCCCTTTATAGGTAATGGTTTGTGTTTGCTTGACGCCATCTCCTGACTCAGGGAAAATCAAAGTCTTGGTCACAACCGTATTCTTTTCCGCATTTTCCAAAATGGGCAGAGTAGACTGGAGCGTTTCGGATTCATGTTTTGAACTAGATGTCGTTTCCTTCTTTTGGCCACATCCTGCAAGTAGCAGGAGGAGAGTAGCTGCGCCAATTACTATCTTTTTCATAATTCCTCACATAATTTTTTGATAAAAAATGAACAAGGCTAGGAGATACCCCAGCCTCGATGTTTATAGAGCTGCACGCAAACGTGCTTCTGCATTTTCTACATTACGGACAGAGCGTGGTAAAAAGGCACGGATATCATCTTCTTTGTAACCGACCTGCAAACGCTTCTCGTCAACTAGAATAGGACTTTTTAAGATCCGTGGTGTTTCCATGATTAAGTTGAGCACTTCATTCACACTCAAATCTTCGATGTCAACTCCTAAAGCTTTCGCATAGCGGTTTTTTGATGATACAATGCTGGCAATTCCATTATCTGTCTTTGTCAGAATATCAAGTAGTTCTTCTCTCGTAATCCCTTCTTTACCAAGGTTTTGTTCTTTATAACTTAACTGGTGTGCGTTGAGCCAAGTCTTCGCTTTCTTACAGCTTGTGCAACTGGAGACGGTATAAATCTTAATCATGTGCCTACCCCTTTCGCTACATGTTACTATCAGTTTAGTCTATTATACCATAAAAAACATCCGACTTGCGACCTATTTTTAAAAAAATTTAACTTTTTTTAGCGATTTTCGTACTTTTTTCTTGACAAAATCAATTTATAGCCAACTTTTAAATTTTTTGATATAGATTCGTTTCACTACTGTAACACTGATCATATAGAAAACGATGATCAAAAGCAAAAAGAGGAAATAAATTGGTTCCAAAGGGGTTAAATGAAGAAGGCTAGCAATTGAAGAGTAGGGAAGGAAAGTCACAAAACTAGCTGCCAGCAAGGTTGTTCCAAGAACAAACCATGACGGACGACTTTGCAAGAAAGGAAGCTTTGCTGAACGAAGCATATGGATAACCATGGTTTGGGACCACATGGATTCAATGAACCAACCAGTCTGGAACAAGATGATAAAGCCCCTTGCAGAATCTGCTCCATGAACACAAGCATGACCTGTCGTCATTGGGACAATGACAAAATAGAGCAAGATAAAGGTCAAAATATCAAAGGCAGAAGAAATCGGACCCATCCAAATCATAAAGCGAGTAATGGACTTGGCTTCCCACTTATGAGGATGCTTCAAAAAGTCTTCATCCACATTATCAAATGGCAAGGCGATACAAGAAAGGTCGTAGACTAGGTTTAACACAATCAAGTGAATCGGAGCCATAGGAAGGAAAGGTAAAAAGATACCAGACACTAACAGAGAGAAAATATTCCCGAAATTAGAGCTGACCGTCATCTTGATGTATTTGGTCATATTAGCATAGACTTTGCGCCCTTCAACCAGCCCTTTTTCAAGCACCATCAAATCCTTATCTAGCAAAATGACATCAGCCGTTTCTTTGGCAATATCTACTGCTGTATCAACAGAAATCCCCACATCTGCCACTTTCATAGAAGGGGCATCATTGATTCCATCTCCCATATAGCCGACACAATGTCCATTAGATTTGATTTGTAAAATGATTCGTGCCTTTTGATCAGGAGAGAGTTTGGCAAAGACGGTCACCTTCTCGACAGCTTGGGCCAACTCTTCGTCCGTCATGGCGTCAATATCAGAACCCAACAAGATTTGATCAACATCTAGACCAACTTTTTCGCAAACTGCTTGGGTTACCTTCTCATTGTCTCCCGTCAAGATCTTTGTTTGAACACCGTGTTCTAACAAAGCTTGGATAGCAGGTGCTGCTGATGGTTTTGGTGGGTCAAGGAAAGCAAGATATCCTGTTAGAATCATCTCTTTTTCATCTTCAACGGAGTAAGCAAAACCTTCTTTTAGGCCTGTTTTATAAGCGACTCCCAAGACTCGCAATCCCTGTTGATTGAGTTGGTCTACTTCTTTTAAGATTTCCACTCGGATATCATCCGTCAGAGGGCTAATCTGACCTTGATATTCCACATGGGTTGAAATCGCAAGCATTTCCTCTAGGGCACCCTTGGTTACCAAACTAACAACTTCATTCTCATCCTTGACGATGACACTCATCCGTCTGCGCTCAAAGTCAAAGGGCAATTCATCTATTTTTTGGAAGCTAGTATCCAAATTTTGTAGAATAGCGTGTTCTTTAGCTTCTTTTTCAGTTCTACTGATAATAGCACGGTCCATCAAGTTTTTCAAACCGGTTTGAAAATAGGAATTGAGATAGGCACGTCTCAACACAGACAAATCTAAATCTCCATGTATATCCAAAGGATATTCAAGGACAATTTCGTCTTGGGTAAGGGTTCCTGTTTTATCCGTACACAGGATATCAATAGCACCTAGGTCCTGTATGGCATTGAGTTTTTTGATGACGACTTTTTCCTTGGCCATGATAATGGAGCCTTTTGCTAGACTGGCCGTGATGATCATAGGAAGCATCTCAGGTGTGAGCCCGACACCCACACTCAGTGCAAACACACCTGCTTCCAGCCAGTCGCCGTCTGTCAAGCCATTGGAGAGAAACACGATGGGAACCATGACTAACATCAAACGGATTAAGAGCCAAGAGATACTGTTCATCTCCCGCTCAAAAGAGGTGGGCTCGTCATAGGTATTGAGGGTCTGCTCGATCTCTCCCATCATGGTATCATCGCCGACCGCTAGGATCAAAGCCTTGGCACTCCCTGATATCACATTGGTTCCCATAAAGGCGAGTGCTTCTGCTTCTAGCAGACTATCAAAGTTTGACTGACTCATTTTTGACAAGGCTAGTTTCTCAACCGAGTCACTTTCACCTGTCAAACCAGACTGTTGGACAAAGAAATCACGTGATTCAATTAAAATGAGGTCTGCTGGAATCATGTCCCCAGCACTTAATTTGACTATATCTCCAACGACCAAATCTTCAATTGCGACCTCTAAACTCTGGCCTTCGCGAATAACTGTGGCTGTATTCACAATCATTTTTGATAGATTGGTCGCAGCCTTGTCACTCCGTAATTCTTGGACAAAGCGTATGCCACCAGAGATTAGAACGAGAACAACGATGATGATAGAGGTCGTCGGATCTTCTTGTCCAGGCTTCGCCAACCAGACATTGGTCACCATGGAAATCATAGCGATGACCAGCAGGATGATTGTAAATGGATTGATAATAGATTCGTAAATCTTTTTGGGGATACTGTCTTCCTGACCCTTGGTGATGGTGTTTTCGCCATATAGGTCACGATTTTTCTCCACCTGCTCCTCAGTCAAGCCTGTTAGACTTGTCTTATAAAAAGATAGAGTTTCGTTTAAGGGTGTGTGAATAGCTGTTGCTAATCTTTCTTTTGTAGTTTTCATTGGTTTCTCCTATCTGTATGAATGATGTGTTTCATACACTGAGACCAATCACTTTATAAGGGCAGAACGACACAAATCAGCGATTGGCTGTGTATGTGCGGTTCTGGATGATCGTCAATTTGCATCGTTTGTCTCCTTTCCTTGTTCTAAAACAGTAGAAAATCCCACCATAAAATGGCAGGATTAAAAAACTAATTATCTGTTTTTTCGTTCAAGCTTTAACTCCATAGGGCAATGAAATGAGCTTAGTCTTGGCCTTCGCGACCAGGACTGTTGACCAACGAGTAGTGTCTCCACTGCTTTGCGGTAGTCATCCGTATCCCTATGGTAGCCTCACCTACCGTTTTCGTCTTTCAGTATAAACCTTTAAAATATAAAAGTCAACGATTTATCTCATTTTTTAGATAACAATCAATTCTTTTGGAGCTAGAGTCAACAATTCGCAACCGTTATCTGTAATCAGGATATCATCTTCAATACGAACGCCGTATTTACCTTCAATATAGATACCCGGTTCATCAGTCAAGACCATACCAGATTTAATGACTTCTTTGGAAGTTTGGCTAAAGTAAGGTTCTTCGTGAATATCCAGTCCGATACCGTGTCCAATACCGTGGGTAAAGTAGTCGCCATAGCCTGCCTCGATGATAATATCACGAGGTATTTTGTCAAAGTCGCGGAAACCTAATCCTGCCTTAGCCTGGTCAATCAGAGCTTGGTTGGCTTTCAGAACCGTATTGTAAATCTCTGCCTGCTCGTCACTGACATGACCGAGGTAGATGGTCCGTGTCATATCACTAACATAGTGGTCGTAGAGACAACCGAAGTCCATGGTAATGGCTTCTCCAACTTCAACTGGTTTGTGCATCGGATGAGCATGGGGTTTTGAAGAGTTGATACCACTTGCTAAAATGGTATCAAAAGACAAGCCTGCAGCTCCTAGCTCCCGCATGCGGAAATCAAGGAAGTTGGCAATTTCGATCTCAGTCTTTCCAGGTTTGATAAAGTCAAGTGCATCGTGGAAAGCTTGGTCTGAGATGGAACAAGCCTTGCGAATAGTCGCAATCTCCTTCTCATCCTTAATCATACGAAGCGCTTCAACAAACTGAGCCTGTGGAACTAGTTCCAAACCTTCAAAAGCAGTTTGCATACGGTGGTAATAAGAGACCGAAATCTCGTCCTCAAAACCGATGCGAGACAAACCCATATCCTTAACGATGCCTGCAATAACAGCCAACTCATCGCGGTCAGCCACAATCTCAAAACCGGTCACTTCTTGCTTAGCTGCAATGATATAGCGAGAGTCTGTCACCAAGACCTGACGGTCACGGCTGATGAAGACTGTTCCGTTTGAGCCCCAAAAACCGGTCAGGTAATAGACGTTTTTAAGGTTGTTGATGATGATACCATCTAGTTCTTTTTCTTGCATTTTAGCTAGAAATGCTTGCACACGTTTATTCATGATGTAACTTTCCTTTCAAATAGTGCCCTGTGTAGCTGGCTTCATTGGCCGCTACTTCTTCTGGAGTTCCTGTTGCGATGATGGTTCCACCACCGACACCGCCCTCAGGTCCCAGGTCAATGATATGGTCTGCCGTCTTGATGACATCCAGATTGTGCTCGATGACGAGGACTGTATTTCCATCGTCGACAAAGCGAGCCAAGACTTTAAGCAAGCGAGCGATATCCTCGGTATGAAGCCCTGTCGTCGGCTCATCCAGAATATAGAAGGATTTTCCTGTCGAGCGTTTATGGAGTTCACTAGCCAACTTCATACGCTGGGCTTCTCCCCCAGAAAGGGTTGTAGCTGGTTGCCCTAGCGTTACATAGCCCAGCCCCACATCCTTGATGGTCTGAAGTTTGCGTTGAATCTTAGGAATGTGTTGGAAAAATTCCACCGCATCGTTGACGGTCATGTCCAAGACCTGCGAGATATTCTTTTCCTTATAGTGGACTTCTAGGGTTTCACTGTTGTAGCGAGTCCCGTGGCAGACTTCACAAGCCACGTAAACATCTGGCAAGAAGTGCATCTCGATCTTGATAATCCCGTCACCTGAGCAGGCTTCACAACGACCTCCCTTGACGTTGAAACTGAAACGACCCTTCTTGTAGCCTCTAATCTTAGCTTCATTTGTCTGGGCAAAAAGGTCACGTATATCGTCAAAAACTCCTGTATAGGTAGCTGGATTAGACCTCGGTGTCCGTCCGATTGGGCTCTGGTCAATATCAATCAGACGATCCACATGCTCAATCCCTGTAATCGTTTTAAACTTACCAGGTTTGTCTGAATTGCGGTTGAGTTTCTGAGCAATAGCTTTTTTGAGGATGCTGTTGATTAGGGTCGATTTCCCTGAGCCAGATACCCCCGTCACTGCGATAAATTTTCCTAGTGGGAAGCGAGCAGTGACATTTTGCAAGTTGTTCTCACGCGCTCCTGTCACCTCGATAAAACGACCATTTCCGGAACGGCGCTCTGCTGGCACTGGAATGGCTCTTTTGCCCGACAAGTACTGACCTGTGATGGACTTACTGTTGCGAGCCACTTGCTTAGGTGTCCCTGCAGCGACGATTTCCCCACCAAAGACTCCCGCACCAGGACCAACGTCAATCAGATAATCCGCCTCGCGCATGGTATCTTCGTCGTGTTCCACAACGATGAGAGTATTGCCCAAGTCACGCATTTTTTTCAAGCTGGCAATGAGACGGTCATTGTCCCTCTGGTGAAGTCCGATCGACGGCTCATCTAGAATATAAAGGACGCCTGATAGATTAGAACCAATCTGGGTTGCCAAGCGAATACGCTGACTCTCTCCTCCTGATAGGGTTCCTGCCGAACGTGACAGGGTTAGATAATTAAGACCCACGTTATTGAGGAAGGTCAAACGGTCCTTAATTTCCTTGAGAATAGGACGAGCTATGATGGCTTCATTTTCAGATAAGGTCAGCTGGCTCACCAACTCCAAGTGGTCTGCGATAGACAAGTCTGAAATCTCTCCGATATGGGGACCTTGCTCGCCACCCACACGGACAGACAAGGCCTGATCGTTAAGACGGTAGCCGTGACAAGTTCCGCAGGTCAGTTCATTCATATAGAGGCGCATCTGAGTGCGGGTGTAATCACTGTTAGTCTCATGGTAACGACGCTTGATATTATTGACAACTCCCTCAAAAGGAATGTCGATATCGCGCACACCGCCAAATTCATTCTCATAGTGGAAATGAAATTCCTTGCCCTCAGACCCATAGAGAATCAAGTTTTTATCTTCTTCTGACAAGTCCTCAAAAGGCTTATCCATATCCACTCCAAAGGCTGTCATGGCTTGTTCCAGCATGTTTGGATAGTAGTTGGATGAGATAGGATTCCAAGGAGCCAAAGCCCCCTCACGCAAAGTTTTGCTGGTATCAGGAACTACCAAATCAGTATCCACCTCCAGCTTGATGCCTAAACCATCACACTCGCTACAAGAGCCAAAAGGGGCATTAAAGGAGAAGAGACGAGGCTCTAACTCTGGAACAGTAAAGCCACAAACTGGGCAAGCATAATGCTCAGAGAAGAGCAACTCAGAATCGTCCATAGTGTCGATAATCACATAGCCTTCTGCGATACGAAGGGCAGCCTCAATGGAGTCAAAGAGACGGCTACGGATACCCTCCTTGATGACAATACGGTCAACCACGACATCGATATTGTGCTTCTTGCTCTTGGATAGCTCTGGTACTTCGGTCACATCATAGACTTCCCCATCCACTCGGACGCGGACGTAGCCGTCTTTCTGAACCTTTTCAATGACGCTCTTATGTTGCCCTTTTTTCTTACGAATGACAGGAGCTAAAATTTGCAAACGCTGACGTTCAGGCAACTCCAAGACCTTATCAACGATTTGCTCAACAGAAGAAGCCTTGATAGCCCCATGCCCGTTGATACAGTAAGGCGTCCCCACACGTGCGTAGAGGAGACGCAGATAGTCATTGATTTCAGTCGTTGTTCCAACGGTCGAGCGCGGGTTTTTGCTGGTGGTTTTCTGGTCAATGGAAATAGCTGGGCTGAGGCCATCAATAGCATCCACGTCTGGTTTTTCCATATTGCCCAAGAACTGGCGAGCGTAGGCTGACAAACTCTCTACATAGCGACGTTGTCCCTCCGCATAGAGGGTATCAAAAGCTAGACTGGATTTCCCAGAACCTGACAAGCCCGTTACGACGACCAGCTTGTCTCTAGGAATCTCCACATCGATATTTTTTAAGTTATGGGCACGTGCCCCATGAATCACAATTTTATCTTGCATCTTTGTTCTTTCTAGTCCATTATTGCTTTCCATTATACCAAAAAATGTGAAATTCTATTACCCAAAAAGCTGTTTTTATAGTATAATAGTACGGTGCAAAAAATGAATCACTGAATAGTAGGAAAGGATAGGGGATATGAAACAAGTTTTTCTCTCAACAACAACTGAATTTAAAGAGATCGACACGCTTGAACCGGGTACTTGGATCAACCTCGTCAATCCTACACAAAATGAATCGTTGGAAATCGCCAACGCCTTCGATATCGACATCACCGACCTTCGAGCACCGCTCGATGCGGAAGAAATGTCCCGTATCACCATCGAAGATGAGTACACTTTGATCATCGTGGACGTTCCCATCACAGAGGAAAGAAACAATCGTACCTACTACGTTACGATTCCGTTGGGGATTATCATCACCGAGGAAACCATTATCACCACCTGCTTGGAATCCCTCCCCGTTCTCGATGTCTTTATCAACCGTAGACTGCGTAACTTTTACACCTTCATGCGTTCACGTTTTATCTTCCAGATTCTCTATCGCAACGCAGAGCTTTACCTGACTGCCCTTCGTTCGATCGACCGTAAGAGTGAACAAATCGAAAGTCAACTTCACAAATCCACTCGAAATGAAGAACTGATCGAGCTCATGGAATTGGAAAAGACCATCGTCTATTTCAAGGCCTCACTTAAGACAAATGAGCGCGTGATTAAGAAATTGACCAGCGCAACTAGCAATATCAAGAAATACCTAGAGGACCAAGACCTGCTCGAAGATACCCTGATTGAAACCCAACAGGCCATCGAGATGGCAGATATCTATGGAAACGTCCTTCACTCTATGACAGAGACCTTTGCCTCCATCATTTCCAACAACCAGAACAACATCATGAAAACTCTGGCTCTCGTGACCATTGTCATGTCTGTCCCAACCATGATCTTCTCAGCCTATGGGATGAACTTCAAGGATAATGAAATCCCTCTAAACGGCGAGCCACACGCCTTCTGGTTAATCGTCTTTATCGCCTTTGCTATGAGTGTCTCGCTCACTCTCTATCTCATCCATAAAAAATGGTTCTAAGAGGAATCCCTATGTCTCAGATTGATTTACAAAAACTAACTAAGAAAAACCAAGAGTTTATCCACATCGCTACCCAACAATTTCTCAAAGATGGTAAAACTGATGCTGAAATCAAAGCTGTCTTTGAGGAAGTCATTCCTAAAATCCTTGAAGAGCAAGCCAAAGGTACAACGGCGCGTTCCCTCTACGGAGCTCCAACCCATTGGGCTCACAGTTTTACTGTCAAGGAGCAATATGAAAAAGAGCATCCAAAAGAAAATGACGATCCAAAACTCATGATTATGGACTCAGCCCTTTTTATCACCAGTCTCTTTGCATTGGTTAGCGCTCTGACTACCTTCTTCTCTACAGATCAGGCTATTGGCTATGGGTTGATTACCCTCTTATTGGTTGGACTTGTAGGAGGACTTGCCTTCTATTTGATGTACTACTTTGTCTACCAGTATTATGGACCAGACACAGATCGTAGCCAACGTCCTCCATTCTGGAAATCAATCCTCGTTATCCTGACCTCTATGGTCCTTTGGTTGGTTGTCTTCTTTGCAACAAGCTTCCTACCAGCCAACCTCAATCCTGTCCTTGCTCCATTGCCTTTGGCTATCCTGGGAGCTGCCCTTCTCGCCCTTCGCTTCTATCTCAAGAAACGTTTCAACATCCGAAGTGCAAGCGCGGGCCCATCACGTTATTAAGAAAAGTGAACAGCTATGGCATATAGTCAATCTTTAGCTCAGCAGATTCGAAAAATTCTAGCACTCAAACTTCCTCCCCAAATTTTCGAAGAAGAGTTAGAAGAAAAGAAACTGTTTGGTGGCCTGGCCTTTATGATTCGTGGGAAAATGGTCCTTACAGTCAGTTCCAGAAAGGACGAGCTGGTTATGGTGAGAATTGGCAAAGAAATGGAAAAGCAAGTTCTACCCCGAACAGGAGCTCATACTACATTGATGAGAGGGCGACCTTATCATGGCTATATAGACCTAGATATCGAAGGTCAAAAAGAACTGCCTTACTGGATTGATTTAGCCCTCTCCTATAATCAAGAGTTGACCAAGTAACTCATATCCAGCGAGATTAGAAAAACGAAAAGCAACTGCATAGGCGGTTGCTTTTTCACTTGCTTTCTTGAGATTCAATAGCACTTCTGAGTCTCATTCTTGTAGTTTTCTCTCATCTTTTGTGATAGAATAGGCTCATACTCAATGAAAATCAAAGAGCAAACTAGGAAGCTAGCCACAGGCTGTACTTGAGTACGGCAAGGCAAAGCTGACGTGGTTTGAATTTGATTTTCGAAGAGTATCAATCTATTTCTAGGAGGATGAGATATGGTTTCTACTATTGGTATTGTTAGTTTGTCTAGCGGTGTTATCGGAGAGGATTTTGTCAAACACGAAGTCGACTTGGGTCTCCAACGTCTCAAGGATTTAGAACTCAATCCTATCTTTTTGCCCCATTCGCTAAAAGGGTTAGACTTTATCAAAAACCATCCAGAGGCACGTGCAGAGGATTTGATGCAGGCCTTTTCGGATGATAGCATCGACATGATCCTATGCGCCATCGGTGGGGATGATACCTATCGTTTGCTACCTTATCTTTTTGAAAACGACCAGCTTCAAAAGGTTATCAAACCAAAGATTTTTCTTGGCTTCTCGGATACCACTATGAACCACCTTATGTTGCACAAACTAGGGGTCAAGACTTTTTATGGGCAATCCTTTCTAGCAGACATTTGTGAATTGGACAAGGAGATGTTGCCCTATAGCTTTCACTACTTTAAAGAATTGATCAAGACAGGAAGAATCTCAGAAATCCGCCCTAGCGACCTTTGGTATGAGGAACGAACTGATTTTAGTCCCAAGGCCCTGGGAACAGCTCGTATCAGTCATGTAAATACAGGTTTTGACTTGTTGCAAGGAAGTGCTCAGTTTGAGGGAGAAATTCTCGGTGGTTGCCTTGAATCTCTCTATGATATCTTTGACAACTCTCAATACGCAGACAGCACGGAGCTCTGCCAGAAGTACAAACTCTTCCCTGACTTATCCGACTGGGAAGGAAAGATTCTCTTGCTAGAAACAAGCGAAGAGAAGCCTGAGCCTGATGACTTCAAAAAGATGTTACGGGCTTTGAAAGAAACTGGGGTATTTGAGGTCATCAGTGGACTCTTGGTCGGAAAACCTATGGATGAAACCTTCTATGACGACTATAAAGAGGCACTATTGGATATCATTGACAGCAATATCCCGATTGTTTGTAATCTAAATGTCGGCCACGCGACACCAAGAGCCATTGTGCCCTTTGGCGTTCACGCCTATGTAGATGCACAGGAGCAAGTCATTCGCTTTGACCATAACAAAAAATAAACAATTTCTCTATTTTTGTGCTTTGGTATTGATTTTCGTTACAATTTGTGTCTGAATTTATTGCATTTTGCTTATTTCTATGATATCTTTTTAAAGGAGGTATATATGACAAAACAAAAAATTAATCGAATTGTCGGTTCAATCGGGGCCTTTATTGGAATTATTGTATTTATCGCCTACATCCCACAAATTTTTGCCAATTTACAAGGCAACAAAGCTCAACCATTCCAGCCTTTATCCGCAGCAGTATCTTGTTTAATTTGGGTTATTTACGGATGGACAAAAGAACCTAAGAAGGATTGGATACTAATTATTCCAAACTCAGCTGGCGTTGTCTTAGGTGGACTGACATTTCTTACTGCACTATAAAAATTACTAGCATATAATCAAAAAGCTGAGAGGAATTTCTCAGCTTTTTTCTATATTCTCAGATAATTAGACGCCTGCACTCACTAATTTCCGTTTTTCCACTCACAATCATTCTCGTGGTCATCAACCAGGCCTGCTGCTTGTAGAAAAGCTAAAACTGCGACCGGGCCTGTGAACTTGAAACCTCGTTTTTTGAGATCTTGAGATAACTTTTCAGACAAGGATGTTTTAGCAGGTGCTAGGTGATAGTCAGGAACATCATTGATGATGGTTTGCCCATTAACAAAGGACCAGAGATAAGCGTCAAAAGAGCCGTAGGTTTTCTGGACTTGCAAAAATGCTTGGGCGTTGGCACGCGTCGCAAAGAGCTTGGCACGATTTCGGATGATGGCTGGATTCTCTAACAAGGCTTCCAACTCCCCATCTGTCATTTCCGCGACCGCTTGAATTTGATAGCCATGAAATGCTTCTCGGAATCCTTGGCGTTTGTTTAGTACCGTTTCCCAAGATAGACCCGACTGGTAAGTTTCCAAACAAAGCAACTCAAAAAGAGCACGGTCATCATGAAGGGGTTGGCCCCACTCTTCATCATGATAGGCCACATATAATGGGTTGTTCATTTTAACCCAAGCACAGCGTTTTGTCATAAAAATCTCCTATTTGACCAACATCTTAAGGGCCGACTTGATATAGTTCTCTGCTGTATCCGTCGTTCCTTCAAAGAATTTCTTGATTTTCTTAAGCTCGGTCGCCTTGTATCCCAGTGCCAACATGGCTTCCATAGCTTCTTCCAATTCTTGGTTTTCAGCACTCGCTTGTACTGCGACTTTGGCAGGAAGGTCATCACTAGCCACGACTACCTTGCCTTCCAAGTCCAGCACCATCTGCTGGGCTGTTTTCTTGCCAATTTTAGGGAATTTGGTCAAGTAGGTGATGTTCTTAGTCTCGATCGCCTGAACCAAGCCAGCATTGTCATCGGCAGCGATGATAGCAAGAGCTGACACAGGACCAATCCCAGAAACCGAAATCAGACTAAGAAAGAGTTTTTTCTCATCTTCTGATCGAAAACCGTAGAGCAGATGCACGTCCTCACGGACAACTTGGTGCACATAAATTTGGGTCTCTTGATTAACCTGACCTGAGTAAGCATAGGGATTGGCTACATGCAAGATATAACCGATACCATTTGTCTCTAGGACAATGTATTTAGCAGTGATTTTGGTAATGATTCCTTTTAGATATTCGTACATAGTTTTTCTCCATTATTTTGCCTATCTAGTATACCATATTTCCCCAAGACAGACTGCAACAAAAGGTGCAACCTCTGGTTGACAAATAGTACAGGAGATTGTATTCTCATTATAAGTAAAAATTGTTAGGATAGAGGTAGAAAAAGGAGGATAAAATGATGAAACTCGCAGAAAAACTATTTGAGCTCCGCAAGGAAAAAGGTTGGTCCCAGGAAAAGCTAGCAGAAAAAATTAATGTTTCTCGGCAAAGCATCTCAAAATGGGAGTCTGGACAAGTCCTTCCAGAAATCGAAAAAATCATTGAATTAAGCAAGATTTTCCAAGTAACAACTGACTATCTGCTACTGGATGAAAACTCTGAAAAAGATTCCACGGCAGTGATTTTGGAGGAAGATAAGGACAAATACTATAAAGAGGTTAAATCCTATGGTCTCTGGCAAGTGATTTATATTTTCGTCTTGGCTCTGGCTATCTATCTCTTTTTAGCCGGTTCTAGTTTTCCAGTCGAATTCACCGCCTGGATTTGGCTAACCTTCGTACTCTTGATTGCGTCTGCAATTGCTATCAACAAGGCTCTCAAAACCAAACAACGTTATCTTGATAGGGTGATTGGTCTTGAGAATCCTTCAAACCAAGACGACTCTGCGAAACCTTGAGTCAATTGATTCATATTTCTCAGTACTTTTATAGGACTGGTCTTGTCAAGCAAGTGTAAACCTCGTGTCAAGTTTCCCATGTTCAGTCAAAGTACCTCCTTAGAAAAGCTAAAAATCCTTGTTCAAAAGGAACAAAGGCTTTTTGTGTTCTTAATATTTCCCTAACTCACGGAGACTAGTATGATTTTCCTGAATACGTCGGAACATCTTTTCCATATCCGACTTGGTAAAATGCACCAAAACGGGACGTCCATGAGGACAGTTATAAGGATTGTCGCATTGAGAGAGCTGATAGAGGAGTTGTCTGGCTGAGTGGTCATCGATGCGATGGTTTGCCTTGATAGACCGCTTGCAGGACATCATGATAGCCAGCTCTGCTCGATATTTCTTGATAGAAACTTCCTTGGTCAAAAGGAGCATGTCACACATTTCATAGATGCCAGACTCGATTTCTTCTTCTGCCATCCAAATAGGATGCTCACGTAGGATAAATTGATTTTCTCCATACTCTGCTAGAAAGACGCCCACTTCCTCCAAAAGTGCCATTCTTTCCTTGAGACGCAGGGCATCATCTGCAGGAAATTCAAAGATGTAGGGCACTAAGAGTTGCTGTTGGCTCTGGTCAACATTACCAATGCTCTCACGGTATTCCTCGTACTTGACCCGTTCCTGAGCCGCGTGTTGGTCTATAATATAGAGCCCATCTCGCCCTTGGGCAAAGAGATAAGTCCCATGCATTTGCCCGAAAAATTCCAACTCTGGGAAGCTTGAAGATTCTTCTCTCTCCAGCTTGTCATAAGCCTTATCGAGGCTAGCAAGATCTAACTCTGGATGGTCTAGTTGGTCGTAGTTAACAGGCTTTCTCTCTGCAAAATGCAGTTTTGCTGGTCTAGTCAGCTGGTCCAAGGTTTCCTTGGCAAACAAGGTTAAATCTTTCCCTTCCTCAGTTAATTCAACCTGATGATCAGCCACCTCAGCTTGACTGGGTCTTGAGAGTTCTGTTTTTTCATAGTAAAGCGTATTTTCTTTTAGTGGGAGGATGGTCTGCTCTACCTTTTGACGATTGCGCACAGTAGATTTGGCAAGATTTTCCAAGGCATCAGGGATCAAGGCTTGCTCTTTGAGACTGTTAGAAATAGCTTCCGAAACCAGCGCCATTAGTTCTCTTTCCTTAGAAATCCGAACCTCTTGCTTGGTTGGATGCACATTGACATCTGCTAGGTAAGGATCGATATGGATATGAATGACTGCCAGTGGAAAACGCCCCACCATAAGCTTGCTTCCATAACCATCTAAAATGGCACGATTGAGCAGAAAGTTCTTGATATAACGCCCATTGATGAAGAGGCTGATATAGTTGCGGTTGGCTCGGGTCAACTCAGGCAATGACACAAATCCTGAAATTTCGAAATCTAGGTCAGAGTTCTCAATGGCAATCATCTTCTTAGCACTTGCCAAACCATAAATTCCTGCGATGGCTTGACGCAGTTGACCAGTCCCTGCTGTCCGCGTCATTTCCTTGCCATCACTGATTAAACTAAAAGAAATCTCGGGATGAGCTAATCCCAGACGGTTGACAATATCAATGATATGAGACAACTCCGCTTGCTGGCTCTTCATATACTTGAGACGGGCTGGTGTGTTGAAAAAGAGGTCCTCCACACAAACCTTGGTTCCTACAGGACTAGTCGCTGGGATGACTTCCTCAACTTCACCCCCACGCGCAACGAGCTTGGTCCCATGACTCGCACCATCCACCGCCGTCAACAGAGTCAGAACACTGACAGAAGCAATAGAAGGCAGGGCTTCACCACGAAAACCAAGCGTCCGAATCCGAAAGAGATCTGCTTGGTTTTTTATCTTACTGGTCGCATGACGACGCAGAGCCAATTCCACCTCATCGTGGACAATTCCATGACCATTATCAGTGATTTGAATTTTCTTGAGACCAGCTTCCTCAATCTCAATGATAATCTGGCTAGAACCAGCGTCAATGGCATTTTCTACCAACTCTTTAACCACACTGGCAGGACGTTCGATAACCTCTCCTGCCGCGATCTGGTTTGCCAGCACCTCTGGCAATTCAATAATATGAGACATCTTTCAGCTCCTTTCTGTATCTATTTTCCTAGAAATTGATTAGTGCTATTATACCATATTTCAGATGCTACCAGAAAAAGCAAATACCACATAGACTCCAAATCCCTCCACATAGACAAAAGCTCTTGTTTTTGAAAATAAAATAGTGTTTAATAAAGGTTGTACAGGAAGTGATCACAACCTTGTATAACTGAAAAGGAGGGAAATTTATGAAAGTAGAACTACAGATTAAGGAGACGTACAAGGAAGAAAAGCTGATTGTCCAAGCACCTAAATCAACCGAGAAAGTCCAGAAAGTCATCGAATTCGCTGAAAATCTTGACCAAAAAGAAACAATCAAAGGAAAGATTGAAGATCAGGTCTATCTAGTTAAGATTTGTAAGATACAACGCTTCTATATCGAGAATCGCAAGGTTCTAGCAGAAACTGCATCTCAGACCTACAGCATTGATTTGCGACTCTATCAGGTTCTTGAAATTCTGCCGACAACTTTTATCCAAATTTCCCAATCTGAAATCGTCAATATCGACTCCATCTCTCATCTCAAGCTCACGCCCAACGGTCTGGTTGAAATTTTCTTAAAAAACGAAAGCTTCACCTACTCTTCACGCCGTTACCTAAAAACCATCAAGGAGAAATTAGAACTATGAAAAAACAAGTATTTCACGACGCAGCTGCTGGCGTCCTCATCGGCCTCATCCTCTCTATCATCTTTTCACTCATTTATGCACCAAGTACCTACTCCCCATTAAGTTCCGACTCTCTCATCGGCCAAGTGATGACTCAACATCAGGTTCACGGCGCCCTGGTTTTGCTCTACTGCACACTTATCTGGTCAGCTATCGGCGTTCTCTTTAGCTTTGGCAAGCGATTATTCAGCCGTGACTGGAGCTTGCTCCGTGCCACACTTTCCCATTTCTTCCTCATGCTGGCTGGATTTATCCCACTGGCAACTCTGGCTGGTTGGTTTCCCTTCCACTGGACCTTCTATCTCCAGCTCATTCCAGAGTTTGCGATTGTCTACCTTATCATCTGGACTATTCTCTATAAAAGAGAAGCTAAAAAAGTGGACTACATCAATCAACTTTTGGTCCATAAAAAGTAATAGAGAAAAATCCACTCACAAAAATGTGAGTGGGCTCTTTTTATAACTTTTGTTTGAACTCGACTAAGACATTCATAGCCTGCATAGGTGTCATGTTGTAAATATCCAGTTTAGCTAATTCTGCTAGGATAGGATGTTCTTCAGGCGCATCAAAGAGTGACATCTGTTCTGTGACAGCACTTGTTTGTCTCATCGGAGCAGGACTTTCCTTCCCTTGATTCTCCAGTTGGGTCAAAATCTTATCCGCTCTTGCTAAAAGTTCTGCTGGTAAGCCAGCAATCTTAGCAACGTGGATACCATAGGATTTGTCAGCTGGTCCTGGTTCGATCTTGTGAAGGAAGGTGACCTGCCCATCCTGCTCCAAGGTTGCCACGTGGACATTGACCAATTGTTCCAAGCTAGACTCCAGACTGGTCAACTCATGGTAGTGGGTCGCAAAGAGGGTTTTGGCTCCGATATGTTCATGAATGTATTCGATGATGGACTGGGCAAGAGCCATCCCGTCATAAGTTGCAGTTCCACGTCCCAATTCATCAAAGAGAATCAAGGAATCCTTGGTTGCATGAGAAATGGCATTATTGGCCTCCATCATCTCCACCATGAAGGTTGATTGACCTGAAACCAAGTCATCTGCTGCTCCGATACGGGTAAAAATAGCATCAAAAATCGGCAAATGGGCGCTCTTTGCCGGCACATAGGAACCCAGCTGAGCCATAACCGCCGTCATGGCTAGCTGACGCATGTAAGTAGATTTCCCGCTCATGTTGGGCCCTGTAATCAGTTGAATGCTGGTATCTTCTGCCATCTGGATACTGTTTGGAATGTAGGTCTGGGCTCCCATGACCTTTTCAACGACAGCATGGCGCCCTTTCTGGATATCGATTTGTGAATCGTCGCCAAACTCAGGTCGGATCAGATGCTGAGTTTCAGCCACAACTGCGAGACTTTGCAAGACATCAACCGTTGCAATTCCTTGGGCTAGAGCCTGCAAACGCTGTATATACTTGCTGACTTCCTCACGGATGCGCATAAAGATTTCATACTCTAGGTTGGCTGACTTCTCACGCGCCTCCAACATATCCCCCTCGATACGGGCTAATTCCTCAGTACCAAAGCGTTCTGAGTTTTTCAGCGTCGCCTTTCGGAAAAAGTGGACCGGCACATTCCCCAGTTGCGAATTGGTCACATGGAAATAGTAGCCATCCTTTTTATTGTAGTCAATCTTAAGCGTGCTGATGCCAGAGCTTTCTCTCTCCTTAGCCTCAATCTCAGCAATCCAGCCAGTCCCTTCTCTGAGCACACGACGGTACTTGTCTAAGGTCTCATCAAATCCCGTACGGATAATGCCACCTTCCGTAATCACGTGAGGAGCTTCAGGAGCAATCGCTGCGCTAATCAAATTCTCCAACTCAGGGATTCCATCCAATTGTTCGATAAGATAGGCCAGAGCAGGTTGCTCCATTGTCTCTAAAATCGCTCGAATCCGTGGCACACTGGATAAGGTAGTCGCCAACTGCAAGAGATCCTTGGGATTGGTCTTGCCAAAAGAAACCCGACTAGCCAAACGTTCGATGTCATAAACGCCTTTGAGACTGTCTGTCAAATCACTGCGCTCAAAGAAGTGGTCAAGAAAGACCTGCACCACCTCTTGACGTTGGATGATTCGCTCCTTATCAATCAAGGGACGATGAATCCAAGAGCGCAAAAGGCGCATGCCCATAGCTGTTTTGGTTTCATCCAAAAGCCAGAAAAGACTGCCCTGTTTCTTGCCTGAACGGGCATTCTCAACCAAATCCAGACTAGCCTTTGTCGCATAGTCCATCTGTAAGAAATCTTTGATTTCATAGCGGATAACTGGTTTGAGATGGTTCAATTCCCGCATCTGGGTCCGATGAATATACTGGAGCAGCTTACTAGCTGCCGCTTGCTCCACAGCTGCCAGTCGTGGATCCAGTAAATGGACGTCCTCAAAGCCTTCTTTCTCATAGGAAAGTACCAGATTCATCTGACGGCTGAGGATTTGTTCTTCTTCCTCAGACAAATCATAACCCAGCACCACTTCACGAGCCTTGAGGTTACGGATTTCCCCACAAACCAGCGTGAAATCCAATAAACCTGTCACATAAAAGTCACCGGTCACCAGATCCATATAGGCCAGACCAAACTGATTGCCATCACGATCTATGGCAACCAAGAAATTATTCTGACTATCCGGCTTACTGCTATCAACGACCGTTCCAGGTGTGATGACCTGGACCACCTCTCGCTTGACAACACCAACCGCTTGTTTGGGATCTTCCATCTGTTCGGCTATAGCAACTTTATAACCCTGTTCAATCAAAACATCAATATATTGCTGGGCAGAATGATAGGGGACACCCGCCATGGGTATCGGATTTTCTGCATTTTTATTACGACTGGTCAGTGAAATCTCTAAAATCTGCGCCGCATTGACCGCATCTTCGTAAAACAGCTCATAAAAATCACCCATCCGAAAGAGCAAAAAAGCATCTGGATATTGCTTTTTAATATCCACATACTGCTGCATACCAGGTGATAGTTTTTCTGTCGTCATATTGGCTCTCTCCTTGTCAAAAATAAGGCTTGGGAACAAGTCCCAAAACCCTATTCATCCTTCATCAAATCTAGCAAACGCTCTTCCATGAGCTTGGCAACATGCTGGTCTCGACAAATAACCAGTAAGGTATTGGCTCCCGCAACTGTTCCTAAAATCGCCTCGTCCTTATTTTCATCAACAATATTTGCTAAGACAGCCGCTTCTCCCAGCTTGGTATGAAGTACCAAAGTAAACTCTGCTCTCGCAACCCCTTCTAGATGATGCGACAAAAATTCTACCAAATCAATCTTTTCTGTTTCATTCGCTAGCACATAATATACCATACCATTTTTCTTAACCTTGATTAAGCCGATCTCGCGCAGGTCGCGAGACAAGGTCGTTTGCGTCACAAAGACATTCCGAACTTCTAGGCGATCTTGGATATCCTTTTGTGTAGCTAGTTTTTCCTCAGTGATCATCTTTTTAATCAACTGGTGTCGTTCTTTTTTTCTCATATCAACCTCTTACATGAATATTTATAACCGATTACGGGTTTATTTTTAGATATAATTATACCAAAAAAACTGAATAATTCAAAAAAATCTTTCTTCTTTCACTAAATTTATGATAAAATAGAATAAAAGTCCAAAAGGAGCCTACTTATGAGCACAAAAAAACTGATTGCTAGTGAATTGGCTAGCGTCATCGATAGCCTAGATCAAGAGGCTATTTTAAATTTACTAGAACAACCAAAAAACTCTGACATGGGAGATATCGCTTTTCCTGCTTTCTCACTTGCAAAAGTCGAACGCAAAGCCCCTCAAATGATTGCTGCTGAAATCGCTGAAAAAATCAACAGCCAAGCCTTTGAAAAAGTTGTTGCAACTGGTCCTTACGTCAACTTCTTCCTTGATAAAGCTGCCATTTCTGAAGCAGTTATCAAAGAGATCATCGAAAAAGGATCTGACTACGCTCAACAAACGGAAGGCAAAGAGCAAAATATCACGATTGACCTATCAAGTCCAAACATCGCAAAACCTTTCTCAGTAGGTCACTTACGCTCAACTGTTATCGGAGATGCTCTTTCTAATATCTTTAAGAAAATGGGCTACAACACTATTAAAATCAACCACCTTGGAGACTGGGGTAAACAGTTTGGTCTTCTCATGGTTGCTTATAAAAAATGGGGAAGTAAGGAAGCCGTAGAAGCTAATCCAATTGACGAATTGTTGAAATTGTACGTTCGCATCAATGCTGAAATCGAAAATAATCCAGCTCTTGATGATGAAGGACGTCTCTGGTTTAAAAAATTGGAAGATGGCGATCCAGAAGCAACTCAACTTTGGCAATGGTTCCGTGATGAAAGTTTGGTTGAGTTCAACCGTATCTACAAACTGTTGAACGTTGAATTTGACAGCTTAAACGGGGAAGCCTTCTATAATGACAAGATGGACGAAGCCGTGCAAATCCTTGAAGAAAAAGGTTTGCTAGAAGAATCACGCGGCGCTAGCATTGTCAACCTCGATGATGTTGAACTTCCACCCGCTATGATTAAGAAATCTGACGGTGCAACCCTCTACATCACACGTGACATTGCAACAGCTATCTACCGTGCACGTACTTACAACTTTGTTAAAAATGTCTACGCAGTTGGTCAAGAGCAGTCTAACCACTTTAAACAGTTAAAAGCCGTCTTGAAAAAAATGGGATTTGACTGGAGCGATGATATGATTCACGTAGACTTCGGTTTGGTAACCAAGAATCGTCAAAAGCTCTCTACTCGTAAAGGAAATATCATCCTGCTCGAACCTACCCTTCAGGAAGCTATCAGCCGTGCCAAAGCACAAATCGAAGCGAAAAATCCTGACCTCGAAAACAAGGAACAGGTTGCCCAAGCTGTCGGAGTGGGAGCTGTTAAATTCTACGACCTCAAAACGGACCGCCGAAATGGTTACGACTTTGACCTCGAAGCTATGGTTTCCTTTGAAGGAGAAACTGGTCCATACATCCAATACGCTTACGCTCGTATTCAGTCTCTACTTAGAAAAGCAGACTTCCAACCAAATGCTCAAGCAAATTACAGTCTAAGTGATGCTGAAAGCTGGGAAATTATCAAACTTCTCCAAGACTTTGCCCGTGTCATCAAACGCGCATCTGTTAACTATGATCCATCGCTCATTGCCAAGTATGCAATCAGCTTGGCTCAAGCCTTCAATAAATACTATGCCCACACTCGTATCTTGGATGAAAGTCCAGAGCGCGACAGTCGCCTAGCCCTCAGCTACGCAACAGCTGTTGTTCTCAAAGAAGCCCTTCGTTTGCTCGGAGTAGAAGCACCAGAGAAGATGTGATTCAGTACTAACAATTGGAACTAAAGTTCCTAATTGTTAGACGCTAGCCGCTTATATGCGAACTAGCTAACTGCTTCACTAGTCATGACCCCTAAATATAATCGATTTAGAGGCCATGACGTCGTAACTATGTTGATTTGGCTAGGCGCTTCACTAGTTCTGGGACATAAATATTATCGATTTATGTCCCAGAACGTCGTAACCAGTACGAATTGCCTAAACGCTTTACTAATTCACCAAACCAAATAAAATCGATTTGATTTGGTTCATGTCGCAATCTTTAAATCACTTAGTTGAAAAGCGAAAATTTCTTTCGCTTTTCTTATGTCATCAACTTTTTTATCAAACCAGGAGAAATTTTATGAGCCAGTATGCTTATATCTTAGTTCTTATCAGTCTTGTCGTTCTTTTTCTCATCAATAAGTACGAAAAAGAAAAACTTCAACAACTCCTTCAGGAACAGCTTCTGAGGGACGAAGCTTTCAAAACAGACATACGCGAAAGGATCCAAACAACGGAAAATATCAATGATGTGATTGACTACATCAATAAAGGTTACCGTTTGGGACTCCTGCTTTCTAAGGAAATCACTGAGCAACTGAAATAAGGGAATCCGAGAAGCTTTTTTCTCGGATTTTTTACTCCCATCAATACCATTTCTTTGTGATAATCATATCTTTCATATGATTTTTCTGAAATTTTCTAAATTTTTCAAAAATTCTCTTGCATTTTTCATAAGTTTCTTGTAGAATAGTAGCTATCTATTCAGATTATTCTGAAAATTCAAAAACAGGAGGTTTTTATGTCACAAGTTACTTCATCACACCAGTCTACCTGGACAAGCAAGCTAAAAGCAATGGGACCAGGAATCCTAATGGCTTCTGCTGCTGTTGGAGGTTCTCATATCGTATCCTCTACTCAAGCTGGTGGTTCTTATGGGTGGTCACTACTCCTCTTGGTTATCTTGGCCAATGTTTTTAAATATCCATTTTTCCGTTTTGGTGCCGAATATACTGCCGACACTGGTAAAACCTTGGTGGAAGGTTATGCCGAAAAAGGAAAACTCTATCTCTGGATTTTCTTTATTCTCAACGTCTTCTCTGCCATGGTTAATACAGCTGGAGTCGCTATCCTTTGCTCAGCTATCATCGCTAGCGCTTTTCCAATGATTGGTCTTAGCATCACTCAATGGTCCCTTATCCTTGTTGCAGTCATTTGGGCCATGCTACTCTTTGGTGGCTACAAACTATTGGATGGTATGGCAAAATGGATCATGTCTGCTTTGACCATTGCAACTGTTCTTGCAGTTATCATTGCAGCAATTAAGCATCCAGAATATAGCTCTGATTTTGTCGAAAAGACACCTTGGCAAATGGCGGCACTCCCTTTTATCGTTTCCCTCTTAGGATGGATGCCTGCCCCTATTGAAATCTCAGCTATCAACTCACTCTGGTCAGCCGAAAAGAAAAAAACCGTTAACTTTAATACCGAAGACGCCCTTTTCGACTTTAACGTCGGCTACATCGGAACAGCCATCTTAGCCGTATTCTTTGTAGCTCTTGGAGCACTTATTCAGTATCCTACAGGTCAAGCAGTTGAAGCTGCTTCTGCCAAATACATCTCCCAATTTGTGAGCATGTACGCCTCTGTCCTTGGCGAATGGTCTCGATATTTGATTACCTTCATCGCTTTCCTCTGTATCTTTGGGACAGTGATTACTGTCATCGATGGCTATTCACGTGTCAATCAAGCCTCCCTTCAACTCTTGGCAAAGCAAAAAATGGACGATAAGAAGTCCTTGAACATCTGGATGACCATTACCGCTATCATCGGTATCATCATCATCAAGTTCTTTGCTGGTCAAGTTTCAACCATGCTCCGCTTTGCTATGATTGGATCTTTTCTTACAACACCATTCTTTGCCCTTTTGAACTATGTGTTGGTCACAGGTGAAAATAAAAATCTTCCTTCTTGGTTGAAACTCCTCGCTATCGCAGGATTGATTTTCCTCTTTGGCTTCGCTATCTTCTTTATCTATGCACTTGCCATCGGAAAAGCAGGATAGTTCACAAAGCAGCACCCTCGTCTGGGTGCTTTTTTTTGCATTCAAAAGGCAGTTGAGAAAATCCAACTGCCTACTTGAACGATTCTAACTTTCTGAATCCAATCCATATAAGTCCGCAATAATCGCTGCGACTTTTTTTATATCTCCCAGCATGCCACGCATTTCAAAGTCTGCTAGGACCGGGAAGCCAAAGCGCTGACTATACTGCTTGGCTGTTAAGCAGTATTGATTGTTAAAATTGCGATTACCAGATCCCACTACCCCAAAACACTTACTAGCATTGTCCCCATAGGCGATAAAATCACCCACTGGAGTTGTTAAAATCTCGACATCGCCGTTATCGACACCATTCCCACCTTCTAGGTAGGTCGGCAAGAAAGCGATATAGGGATGTTCCATTTCAAAGAATTCTTGACCTTCCTTGACCAGATCCTTGATATGGATTTTTTGGACCTCAATCCCTTCGTACTGGGACAAGAGATAGTCCTTAAGTCGGGTTACAAAACTCTCTGTATTCCCACTCAAACTGATATACACTAAGGATATTTTTTTCATGTTAACCTCGATTTTTATGTTTACGATATAAAAAGAACTAACAAGATTGTAACTTGATAGTTCCCTTTTGTCAACTCTTATGCGAGCTCTTCTGTTTCGACTTCCTCAGACAAATCTTTTTGTTGACGCCACATCTTGTAAAAAACAATGGCAAGGAAGAGGACATTGATAACAACAAATAAAATCGTTGTTCCCTTTCCAAGGACTTCTGTTCCTAGTCGCAAAGTTTCATCACGGATGGCTTGTACAGCATCTTGCATACCCATATAAGTATAAATCGAACCAACAATGGCAAGCAAAACATAAGCAATGTAAGCATAATTTGCATATTGCAAATGATTACGAACCAAGAGCACAATACCTGCGACTACTAAAATCGCAGATAAAATAATCAAAACGATGTTAACAGTCGAATGCGATAATTCAGCTGTCTTATGTAGATAATTAATCGTATCCTCCAGCTGCTGAGCGCTAATGCCTTGTACTTGTGCTTGACTGGCACCTAGTGCTTCTTTACTAGGTACTGGACTTAGTATTCCAAACAAAGACATAGCTGAAATCAATGCTGATAGGACTAATAAAACCCAAAGATAAATAGGTTTCTTTTTCATAATTTTTCCTCCTTAAGGTATTTTGGACATTATAGCATTTTTTGCACGTAAATACAAGTTTTACAGGGAACTTTCGACTTGTTTGCGGTAAGCTTTTGGTGATTTTCCGCACAATTTACGGAAGACCTTGTAGAAATATCCAACATTACTGTAACCAACAGCATAGCAAACATCTTCAATACTATCATTGGTTGAAAGCAAGAGCTGTTGCGCCGCCTTGATCCGCTGTTTGTTGAGCAGTTCAGCAAAGGTTGAGTTGGTTTCTCGCTTGATTAACTGACCGAGGTAGACAGGATTGATAAAGAGATCTTTGCTGATATCCTTAAGCGAGAGCTCTTTCTGATAATCACGCCCAATCACCTCCAGAACACTCACCACATTTTCATTCATGCGGTACTGGCCAAAGAACTTGGTCAAGGTTTCTTTGATATAGGCAACCAATTCTTCAAAGGTGTTAATGGCATGGATAGCTTTGACAATCTCGGTCATATCATCCGCTTTTAAGTGCTCAAACAAGTGGAAGACATCCATGACAAACTGGGTGAAGAGCTGTTTGGTGATAGCCACGCGCGGTGTGTTCTCTAAGACAACCTTCTCCAGTAGGGTTAATTCCTCGATGATTTGATTGATATTTCCTTGGATAATCACGCGATAAATCGGTTCGTAATAAGCAAATAGACTCTCGGATTTTTCTAGATTGACAGAACCGTAAAAGAGGGCTTTTTCTGCGTTGATCTTCCATTTTTCAAAGGCTTGTTGGTAGGGCGCTACAAAAGGCGTCACTACGATTCCATCTAGTGGTTGATCAGAGATAAAAATCTGCCAGTCTTGTCCCAAAACATAGTAAGGAATGGTAAAAGAGCCCTGCTTTTCCTTGGATAGACCAATCCACCAGCTGTCTTTACCTGACAGGTAGTTAGTAAATCCTGTCTCATCCAATTCTTGACTTAGGGTCTGACTTTGCTCCACCTTTTCTTGAAGCTGTCGCGCAATTTTTTCTAATAGATGACTCAACTCCACCTTATCCACTGGCTTCACCAGATAATCCACGACACTAAGATTCATGGCTTTTTTGACGTACTCAAACTCCTGATAACCTGACAGCAAGATATAATAGGTATCTGGAAGCAGCTCCTTCATTTCCTTAATCATCTCAAGCCCTGTCTTATCTGGCATATTGACATCGGAAATGATCACATCTACTGGATTTTCCTTGACATAGTCTAAAGCATCATCAGCATGATTGGCTGTTGCGACGACTTGCATATCCCATTTTTCAAAGGGGATTAATCGCTTGAGCCCCTCTGTCACCATATACTCGTCGTCTACTAATAAAACTTTATACATTTCCCTTCCTTTCTATTCATTTTGAATAGTAATACGGTAACGAACACCTTCTTGCTCAGCTGACTCGACACTGATTTGGTAGCGATCCCCAAAATAGAGGACAAAGCGTTCGTGTACATTGACTATTCCAATTGATTGTCGCTCTCCGCTATAGCTTGCCTCGTGCTCAAAACTTCTCTGAGTTAGTTTTTCTTGCAAGCTAGCTAGTTTCTCAGCAGTCATCCCGCGACCATTGTCTACTACTAAGATTTCAACAAATCCCTCACCCTTCAAAACCTTAATACTGATCACATTGTCTGTTCGGCGGTGGTCAATACCGTGGGCAAAGTAGTTTTCTACCAATGGTTGGAGCGTAAACTTGGGAATCCTCATATTTTCTAATTCGGGTGCAATCTTAAAACCATAGGCAACTGACTTTGGATAACGCACCATACAGAGATAGCTGTATTTGCGACAAAATTCTAATTCTTGCTTCAGCGTCGTTTCCCGCTCATCGGAGATATTATTGCGTAGTAAACTGCTAAATTCATAGATAATATCCGCCAGTTCATCTTGGCTTTCCATGACGGCATACATCCGTAAAAACTCCAGAGTATTGTACATAAAGTGAGGATTGATTTGAGCCTGTAGGGCTCGCATATTGGCATCCTTTTGGCTGAGCTCTAGCTGATAGATATCGTGGATATTTTTTTCCAAGCAATCCAACATATCATTGGTGGTTTCTGCAATGAGAAGCAATTCCTGATCTTTTTCAGAAGTATCGATCCGAAGTCCCTCTTCTCCTTGAGCAATAACCTCGATAGACTCCACCAAGTCCACAACCTGCCTTTGGTAATTGGAGAAGGTCTGCCTCAAGGTCACATATAAAATAATAATAAAGAGAACACTCAAACCAACAATAACAGCGGAACTAGTTAAAGTCCCAGTAAGAACAAAATCCTTGGGAACTGCTGATTGGACTTGATAGCCATGTGATGTCAAACCAACAATCCAATTTTCCCGTTCAGCTACTACATTTTCCCCTATATGAAACAATTCAGTATCAAAAGGGGAGGTGATCGTCACAGCCACAGGAATCAGACCGCGAGTATTATCAATTGCTTGGTAAAGTACATCCTGTGATAAAGAAACGTAAATAACACCTAGAGACTGATCGGAGTTAGGATCAAGTACTGGTATGGCAAAACTATTGGCTGCTGGTTTGAAATCCTCAGCAAGAATTTTCTCCCCGCTACGTTTCTCTCTAGTAGAAACGTAGACTTCC
The DNA here is from genome assembly GCF_003943905.1 of Streptococcus mitis. GTDB lineage: Bacteria > Bacillota > Bacilli > Lactobacillales > Streptococcaceae > Streptococcus > Streptococcus mitis_BC. The sequence continues at coordinate 166,393 of NZ_RJNS01000002.1, read as the reverse complement.
TTATAGTCTTGCAAAACAATTGCAACACCTGTCACAAAGTCATTTCTTACATACAAATCATCAATGTTTTCATACAAGGATACTGAGACATAGGGAGACGCTTTACGTTGCAACAGCCAGTAAAAATAATCCGATGTACTCAGACTAAAATACTTGTAAATCCCTTCAATCCGTGCTCGATTTTCAACCAGTTCCTGCGCTAGCTGAGTCGACTCCCTGTGGTAATATTCAATCTCACTCACTGTTCGAGTCGTTACACGTTGAGCTACTCGCTGGGCTTCTTTTTCACGGGAACTCCAGTCAGCATAGGAGAGCATGACCGCAAAACTTGCAATGATGACAATCATCACCAAGGTATAGATACGCAAGAGCGAGTGGAGCCAGAACGGCTTCATTTTATTTTGTCGCCAATTTTTCATGGATACTTTCATATACAGGTTCCAACATATCACTGATAAAGAAATGCCATACACCAATTCCTACGAAAAAGAGGAGGGCAGGCATATAGTAACCAATTCCTACAAGCATGACCGTACCAAATAAAACCTTGGCAATTGCCGGCAAATTCATAAAAATCCCGATAAGAGCGAGCTTTACAGTATTTCGATAAGAGAGCTCATAGTGGACTTGGAGTTTCAATGAAACGGTATAAGCCAAAAAAACAAAGGCAACAACAAGGATATTGAGAAAGGTCGCCAAGAGATGAAAAATAGTCTGGTGAGGCAATTGAATCAAAAGGTACAAACCATAGACTAAGACTAGATCTACAAGTACAAAACTATAGAAAGCTAGGTTGCTCTTGACAAAGTTACTCTTATACAATTCCCAAGCTTCTTTCAAACTATAAGCTCGATAAGTATAACCGTGCTCCGCATATAAACTCATAAGAGTTGCACTAGCTGGTGCCAAACCAAAGACCACACCTCCTGCTAGTGTCAATAACCAGAAAAAAGCCGTCGCAATCATTCCTAAAAAGAAACGATTAAAGACGAATTCTAGAAACTTTCCCATGATATCCTCCTTAAAACAACTATGTAACTATTATATCATATTTCAAACGTTTTCAAAAACATAGAGCTCCCATTTACAATCCTCTAAAAGCGTGATACAATTGATTTTGACAGTTTTATATAAGGAGATTCTCATGAAGAAAAATATCTTAACTACCCTCTTAGCCGTCGTCCTCTACTTCCTCTGTCTAGGAATCGGAGTATTACTTGGACACTTGGTGGATTCAACGGGCAATATGTTCTACGCGCCTGCCTTTTCTGCCCTTGTCGGTGGCAGTGTCTATATGCTTCTTTTGGCAAAGGTTCCTCGTTTTGGAGCGATTACCACTCTCGGACTCTTTATGGCTCTCTTTTTTCTAGCTAGTAAACACGGCGCTGGCGCTTTTCTACCAGCTATCGCCTGTGGTCTTGCAGCAGATGCCATCGCTCGTCTCGGAAACTACAGAGATCGAATCAAAAACACCCTCTCCTTCCTCGTCTTTGCTTTTAGCACAAGTGGCCCTATCTTCCTCATGTGGATCCGTCCCAAAGCTTACGTGGCAACCTTACTTGCGCGTGGGAAATCCCAAGAATACATTGACCGTATCATGGTCGCTCCAGAGTTGGACAAAATCCTTCTCTTTGTTTCAAGCATCCTCCTAGGTGCCTTGATTGGGGCTGTGGTTGGGCAATTTCTAAGTCAAAAAATCACCGATAAAATGTAACGTAAAAGCCCTGAAGACTAGCAATGCCTAGTTCCAGGGCCTTTTTGTATACAATCTTAGAATTCACTATAGATAAATTCTTGAATATTCGAAAAATCGGTCACAAAACAGTAAATCACGATGCTTAAGATAACCGTATAGAAAAATAGTGTCCACAAGATTAAACGCTGTGTGTTAGTTAGCTTGGTTTGCAAATTTGTAAAGTTCTTTTTCAACTTCCATCCATCCTTTCACTCCAACGTGCATCACGTCAAATAAAAAGTAATCATCATACTCTCTGTTTCCATAGTTTAGTACCGTTGCACCATGGCTTTTTGCGACATCTTCTATTTTTTTATAAGTTTTTTCTCGCATTTCTCTTGAGACACCAGTGTAGTCGTTCCATTTCCCGTTTACTGGGAAAATAATAACCTCAACTTCAATGCCCAATTCCTTAGCAACTGTCAAGAAAAGTTCCATATCTGAATACTCTGGTGACTCTAGGTAACTCAAATCTTTATTAGAATCTTTCAGTGATGCATAGCGGTCTTTTAAGTAAGTATTGTAGTAGTTATTATCAACAGCATAGTCATTATTGTCTGTTTTCTTTTTGACCTCTTCTACAAACTGATCCGTCATCTTCTGCCAATCATAGTCTGGGGTTTTGTCTCCTAGTGAAGGATAATCTGATTTGGCATGTTTTTGATAAAAAGTCTGTTTGAGCTTAAAGGAATACATCGCCTTATCGAACTCTAATAGTTTTTTATCAACAATGGTTCCTTTTCCATCTATGAAATAACTTTTATATTTTTTGTAGATGTCGTTTTGTTGCTTGTTTCCTTTGGTAATCTCGATAATGCGATTGATTAGTTTTTCTTTCGTTTCCTTACTAATCTTGTCATTATCTAGCATGTGGAAAATATGTTCCTGAGAAGCCTTGTTCAAAAAGGCATCTTGATGGGTCCCATCTTTTTCAAACCACTGAACCGACTCTACTATAGCTACTTTTCGCTTACTCATAGATCCTTCAATAGAAGCTAAAGTAGAAGCCTGAATGATGTTTTGAGAATAACTGGTCCCAATCTGCATGATATTAAAATCGTTGTAGTTAAAAATTTTATTTGGATGATAATCTTCATTTATCGTTGCGACCAACTCTGAGGAACCCATTAGAACCAGTGTATTGGGGGTGATATTGCTTGTTAGAATATCTCTACTTTTATACTTTTCATACGAGGTGCTATAACGAATACTGTTATCCTTGACTTTATAATAATCATCAATCTTCTTGACATACGTCACATTTAAAAGGGCAAGCGTCGCAATTACGAGCACAAGCGATAGTAAAAATGCTTTTAATTTAATCATCTCGTTTTATCCTATCCCTTCGATCTAGCCGATTTCTTTTCAATCTCTTATCTCTTTAAAATCGTCAGTAAGATTTTATAGGGTTCACCTGAAAAGATAAAGAAACCAATCAAAACCAAATGCATGGTCACAAACCAACTTAGTAGCTTATACCAGTTTTTGTTTTTATTTTTCTTATAAAAATTGCTTTTCTTTTGATACACTTCAAATCCAGCCATCAAGACACCATGGTAAAAACCATAAACAATGTAGCTAACGCTAAGACCATGCCAAAAACCCATGACCAACATATTGACCATATAGGCATAGGTTGCATTGTGTAGTCTATTTTTGAACCATTTTTTCCTGATAACCTGCATCAATACTCTTGAAAATACAAAATCTCTCAGCCAGGTCGACAAGGTGATATGCCATCTGGTCCAGAAATCCTTGATATCAACACTCAAGAAAGGTTTGTTAAAGTTCATCGGTGTCTGAATACCTAGAATGTTGCTACTTCCAACGGCCATTAGACTATAGCCTGCAAAGTCAAAGAACAGATACAAGGTATAGAGGTACATATACTTGATTGAATAAACGACTGTGCCAGTATTATTTAGAGCGAGTAACATCTGGTAAACATAGGTTGATAAAACAACCTTGTAAAGAAGGCCTAGAACGATACGATACACACCGTCCCCTGCTAACTCTAGATACTCTTTTCGGGGCATGACCTCGTTTATCTCTTTTAAAAATCTCCTACTCCGATCAATTGGACCAGCACTAACTGTTGGGAAAAAGAGCAAAAACTGTAGATAATCTTTTACACTGATTTTTTCTTTGATCAAGCCATCCGATATTTCTAGCATGATCTGAATGGTCTTAAAGGACATGTAAGAAATTCCAATAAAGGCCAACAAATGCAGAGAAGTCAGGGCAAAGACTTTATTGATTACCAAAGGAAGAATGGAAAGGAAAACCAGTGGTTTCAGCCGCTTTGCCTCTATCCTCTGTGCTAGAAAAACCAGAAAATACTGGTAAACAATAAAGGCGAGCAAATAGACCATCATCGCTCGACTCTTACCATAGATAGCTCCTGCAAATAAGAGGGAGAGCGTCAAAATATAGTAGTCCTTACGTTTTTCAAAAAAGTTTACCACAAAACCAATCAGTAAAACTACAAACAAGAGAAGGAAGAAATCATTCCCCTCGAAATAATTCATACCAGCCAAACTCCTTTACATTATCATCCCTTCGACAGCAAACTTTCTGATTTGCTAATTGAGGAACCTTTCTTTATTATAGCATATTTCTAAAAAGAAGCTTTACTCTTCTTGCATTTCGGTGAGAAAACAAAAAGGAGTCCCGTTGGGCTCCTTCCATTTATTTATGACTTAATTTCTTGGTCAAGAAATCTCCCAAGAACTGGATCGTAAAGATAATCAAGATGATAATGATGGTTGCTAAGATAGTCACATCGTGATTGTAACGGTTGAAGCCATAGGCAATGGCCACGTTACCGATACCACCAGCACCAACTGCTCCCGCCATAGCTGTTTCCCCAACAAGGGAAATCAAGGTCACTGTCGTCACACGAATCAAATCTGGCAGACCTTCTGATAGGTAAACACCCACGATGTCCCAGAAGGTCGCTCCGCTCGCTTGAGCCGCCTCAATGACACCGCCATCCAGTTCAGCCAAGACCACCTGCACCTGACGGGCAAAGAAGGCAAAGACCGCAAAAGAAAGTGGCACAAGGGCTGCATTTGGACCGATACTAGTCTTGACAATCAAGTGAGAAAGTGGCGACATGATTGCCAAGAGGATGATGAAAGGAACCGCACGGAAAATGGAGGTGATCTTGTCTAAAATCCAAAAGATAACCTTATTTTCCAAGACACCGCCTGGCGCTGTCAAGACAAGGAAGAGACCTGCTACCAGCCCCAAGAACCCTCCGATGATGAAGGAAAAAACTGTCATATAAAGAGTTAGGTAGATAGCCGTTCCCCAGCCTGCCTGACCAGCCCAGCCCATCTTATAGACATTTGGTAAATAAGTTTGAATCAACTCTGTCATCTTACTGTCCTCCCTTCAATACTTTTAACTGCACACCAGCCTGACGGATGGCATCTTGAGCACCTGCTAGTGCTGCTTTTTCACCTGACAAGACCACAACCAATTCTCCAACAGGAGTCCCATCGAGAATTTCGATATTTCCATAGAGGATATTAGCCGTTACTTGGTAACGCTTGTACAATTCATTCAAAAGTGGTTCGTCTGTCGAAGCACCTGCATACTTGAGCTGCACTAAGATACTGTTCTCAGATAAATGCTCTACGATTTCTTGCTTCTCTATCTTGACCATGGCTTCATCAATACCTGTCGCAGTTGAGATAAAGTCCTGGGTCAAAGGCTGTTTAGGATCTGAGAAGATTTCAAGGACACTGCCCTCTTCAATCAAACGGCCATCCTGCATAACTGCCACACGGTTGGCAATATCTTTGACAATCTGCATTTCATGCGTAATCAAAACAACAGTCAAGCCTAATTTTTGGTTCAAATCTTGCAACAAAGCCAAAATCTGCTTGGTTGTCTTAGGGTCAAGGGCAGACGTTGACTCATCTGAAATCAAAATTTTCGGATCATTTGCCAAGGCACGCGCAATGGCCACACGCTGTTTTTGCCCTCCTGATAGTTGTGAAGGGTAGTTTTCAGCACGATCCGCCAAGCCAACCAAGTCTAACAACTTAGCTACTTTAGCTTTCTTTTCTTCCTTGCTGAGTCCAGAGTGTTTAAGGGCAAAGGCCACATTTTCCTCTGCTGTCTTTTGACTCATCAGGTTGAAATGCTGGAAAATCATCCCAATGTCTTGACGCTTACGACGCAACTGCTCTGCTGTCAAGGTCACCTTGCCATCAAAAATGACGTCGTTATCAATGGTAATTTTCCCAGCAGATGGCTTTTGCAAGAGGTTAATCACCCGTACAAGGGTTGATTTCCCTGCTCCAGAATATCCAACGATTCCGTAGATATCCCCTTCTTGGATGTGAATGGTCACATCCTTGACCGCTGTGATGGTTCTCTTCTTTTGGTGAAAAGTCACATCAATCTGATCTAACTTGATAATATCTCTACTCATAGCTTCTAATCAGCTCCTCTACTAATTCAATATGGGTGTAGTAATCGGCGATTCGCACGTTTTCATCTCCACCATGGTCTCGGCTATTGGCATTTCCTAGACCGAAGGCCACCATTGGTACCTCTAGGGCATCAAAGACCGTATGCATGGGGCCTGTCCCCGCTGTTGTCGGCAAAACTGAAACGCCCTGTGGATAGAATTTCTTAGCCAACTCGATCACATTGAGAATAGCTGGCGCGCTCATATCGCTTCGATAGCTCATCTCTCCCAAGGTATAGTATAATTCTACCTTATCAAAGCCATTTTTGTCTAGCTGTTTCCGAATTTTTTCCAGAACATCATGCGGTTCTAGGCCAGGAACCAAACGAACCTCTAACTTAGCACTGGCTTCTGCTGGCAAAATCGTTTTAACCCCTTGCCCTTGATAACCTGACTGAATCCCTTCGATATTAAGGGCCGGCTCGAAAAAGAACCGTTTTAGAAAGGCTGCACGATCCTCTTGTAAGAGAGGCAATTCCAAACCATAAATGCGACTAATTTCCTCAGGATTGCGTTGGGCATAGGTATCTACCAAGGCTAGTTCTCGTTCATTTGGCCCTTGAACATCCTCGTACAAGCCTTCTACCAAGATACATCCATCAGCAGCTCGCAGACTACTTAGAGCCTGGATAAGATACCACGGCGCTGACTCCACGACACCACCATAACTCGAGTGGATATCCACATCAGCACTTTTTACCTTGGCATCAAAGGTTACAATTCCCTTGTTTCCGCCAGAGATTTCAAGCTGTTCCAAGGCGTTCTTGGTCCCTTGTTCCCAGACTAGCAAGTCCGCCCCACGGAGTTTGTCCGCATGTTTTTCCAGATACTTATCTAGGTCTGTTGAAGCCGATTCCTCCGCTCCTTCCATGATAAAACTGATATTGACAGGCAGGTCATCATGATGCTGCATATATTTTCTCAAAGCACTCAAACGAGCTGTGATATGACCCTTATCATCATCAACCCCACGCCCATACATGAAACCATTGCGGACCGAAAGCGTAAAGGAATCCTCTGTCCAGACCTGATCCCCATCCGCTGGCACGGTGTCATAGTGGTTATAGAAAATCAAGGTCTTGGCATCCGGACGCGAACTCTTGAAATGCGCCATGACAAAGGGAGCCGTATAAGTCTCATCAATCTCCACTTCAGCCCCTACACGCTTGAAAATCTCACCCAGATAGTTGGCAACTTCCTTCAGTCCAACCTGCTGGGCAAAGACTGATTTCTTAGAAATCAAGGTACGCAAAACCTCAAAATAATGCTGGGCTACATGATCCCTTTCAAATTTTTCAATCTGTTCTTGTTCGCTAGGAAAAACCATATTCTCTCTACCTTTCTATGAACCTATAGTCTTCTTTACAATTCATGCTCTATACAAAAGCAAGAGGTGGAAACTCTCTCCCACCTCCCTGTGTCTTATTACCAAACTGGTTGGTCCAAACCGTCTGATGTCTCTTCGATAACTTTTTTCACTTCATCAGTGTGGTAAGCTGCGATAATTTTCTTGATGGCATCAGCCTTAGGTGATGTTTCCCAATCTTTTTTCGCAACGATGATGTTGTACCATTGTTTTGAGTTTTCATCAGCTTGCTCTTTGAAGAGTGCTTTCTTGTAGTCCAATTTTGCTTCTGTAACGAAGGTATTGTTTACAACAGCAGCATCAACTGATGACAATGAACGAGCTGTTTGGCTAGCGTCCAATTCAGTAATCTTCAAGTTCTTTGGATTTTCTGTGATGTTAGCAACTGTTGCAAGAGCAGTTCCAGAAACATCCAATTTGATCAAACCAGCTGATTGAAGCAAGTAAAGCGCACGGCTTTCGTTTGTTGCATCGTTTGGTACAGCGATTTCACCCTTATCTGGGATTTCTTCCACTTTGGTGTACTTGTTTTCTTCACCATTTTTACCTGAGTAAAGGCGGATTGGTGAGATGTACGTATCTGCAATCGCTGTAAGGTCTTTCCCGTTTTCTTTGTTCCAGTTGTTCAAGAAGTTGTAGTGTTGGAAAGCGTTCAAGTCTACTTCACCATCAGCAGTTGCCTTGTTTGGTTGTGAGTAATCTGTAAACTCTGTGAATTCCAATTTAATGCCGTCTTTTTCAACTAATTCTTGGACTTTGTCCCAACGTGCTTCTTCTGAGCCACTACGGTTAACAGTCGCAATTTTAACTGTAGTTGTATTGTCTGCTTTCTTGTCTGAATTTCCGCAAGCTGCAAGTGTAAGGCCTGCTACTGTAGCAATAGCTGCTACGCCTAACCATTTTTTAATTTTCATGATTCTTTCTCCTTTAAAAATAATACCGTAATAGTATCTCATACTTTATTTGATTTCGCAAATTGTTATTAGATAGGCAGACATATAGTTTGAAACTATAAGTCTAGAAGTTGCAAAATCATCCACCTACGAGAGAATGGATGATTTACAAACTTATTTAATATCAGCTTCTGCTGGGAGATAAGTGTCTCCGAAGAACTGTTTAGACAACTTTTCAAGAGTTCCGTCTTTGTAGAGTTCTTGGATACGTTTGTCTACAAATGTTTTCAACTCATCTTGACCTTTAGCAAGAAGTGGGTAAACGTAAGGTTGTTGGTCGCTTGGAAGTTCAATGACTTTCAAGTTGTCCAAACCTTGGTCCTTGATGACTGTTTCAACACCGATTTTATCAAAAATCTTGTAGTCAAACTGGCCATCGCTCAAGCGTCCCATGATTTGTTGGAAGTCCGCTTTAGTATACTTTAGGACAGTTGGATTATCTGAATGTTGTTTGTTGTAGTCTTCTAGCTGTTTAGCAGAAGTTGTCCCTTGAACAACTTCTGTTGATTTTCCACCGATATCATCAAGCGATTTGATGCTAGGGTCATCTTTTTTCACTACAAGAACGTTAGGGTTTTTAGCAGTTGGAGCTGCATAAAGGTATTTTTCAGCACGTTCTTTAGTGTAGCTGATGTTGCTAACAGCCATATTGTAACGGTCAGCATCAAGTCCTGCAAAGACTCCTGACCACTCTGTCTTCTCAAACTTGACATCATACTTGTCAGAGTCTTTAAAGATAGCGCGAACCACTTCAATTTCGTAACCAGTCAATTCGCCATTTTCTTCATAGTTGAATGGTTTTGGTGTAGCATTAGTTGCAACGATAATTTCTTTCTTGCTAGCTGCTTCTCCCTCTTTTTTCGCACCACCTGAGCAAGCTGCTAACACACCTGCAGCCACAAGTCCTAGAGCAGCAAGAGATGAGTATTTAACGATTTTTTTCATGTCATTTCCTCCAAAATAGAATACTTTACTATCTTAACAGAAAATATTTTTTTTTGCCATTATATGATATCTATCTCGGTGATAGGTTTTTTTTATGGCTGATTTAAAAGACCAGACGCAAGACTGCAATCAAGACTACCCCAAAAAGAACCGTACCTACTAGATTGCGGTAGCGAAAGGCTACCCAAGCCGTTGGAAAGACTGCTAAAAAGTCCAGCCATTTGATTTGAGGGAGACTGCCAACTTTGCCAGTCACTACGCTTGAAAGGATCAAGGCAAAGATAATGGAAACAGGCAAAAACTTCAAAAACCGCTCGACGATAGCTGGCAAGCCCTTGTACTTAACCAAGATGAAGGGAATCATACGGGGAATCCAAGTCACTAGGCCTGAAAAGATAACGGCTAACAAAAGATATTTACTGACCATCTAAGACCACCCCCATGGTACAACCTAGCAAGGTCGCAAACAAAACAGCTAGCGACTGAGACACTACTGTCAAGAGCAAAAAGAAGGACACCGCAACAACGGCTAGGATTAGTAGCAGATTCCGTACAGGAACCCGTCTTTGCATAATCTGAAATTGTGAAGTAAAAATCCCGATAAACATCCCAACAAGGGCAAAGTCCAAGCCAAAGACTTCAGGATTTGGAAGAAGGCCACCTAAAGCCGTCCCCGCCACTGTCCCAATAAACCAGGCTACATAACTATTGAGATTGTTCCCGTGCATCCACATAGGATTGACCTTGTCTGTATGGGCTAATTCTCCCATCAAAACCCCATAGGTTTCATCTGTCAGGAGACTGGACATGCCGATATTTTGCCAGAGACTGGTATGACGGAAATAAGTCGACGCATGCAGACTCAGCAAAAAGAGGCGTAAATTGATCAAAAAGACCGTCATAGCAATGGCTGCCACAGGTGCCTGTACAGCAATCAGTGCCAGCATGGCAAACTGGGCACTCCCAGCATAAACAAAGAGGCTCATCAAACCCATCTCAACAGGTGTTACATAGGGTGCACCAATAATCCCACATGCCAGTCCGATACTGACATACCCAAGGGCAGTCGGCATAGCAGCCTGAACACCTTCCCAAAATCCTTTTTCTTTCATCTCTCTCCTCTTATTTTCTTCGTTTGAGGCTGTTCAAGGTCACAGCCACAGCGAGAACTATTATAACACATTCATAGAAGAGAAAAAAGTTTAGAGTTTGAAACTTGGAGCTAGTAAAAAATGCTGAAATCCCATGAGTGTTATTAATGCATACTAAACTGATCCACCCGAATAGTATACTTTTTATCTTCAATTTCTTTAGCATCTTCATCTTCTGTCGGATAAACATCGATCCAGAATTCTCTCCTTTGTCCTTTCAACTTGACTTTATAGCGATAGCCGTCATCGTATAGTCCTACCGGATCAGTGGTCATAGACTGGTAATCTGGAAGAGCTTCAAGTTCTTTTTTTATAGTCTGGGATAGATTGTTGAGCACTACATATTGCTCCCCTTTTGAAGCTACAGGAATATGAACTGTCGCTTCTTCCAAGCGATGTGATTTTGAAAATGTGAATCTTGCTCGACCTGTATAACCATTCAAAGCAATATTTTCGTAATCATAGAAAAGACGTCCCGTTTTATAGAAATAGGGATCTTCTGCACGCCAAGTGTCCCGATAGGCTATCTCTGTTTCCTCCACCACTTCACTAGCCTCTCCAAATACTTCTTCAAAGGATTTAAGGGGCATATTGAATGAAAGTGTTTCAAACAAGACCAGTTGTGTCTGTTTAAAATTCTGGCAAGCTGTTAAAATCAGGAAAAGAGCTCCTAGAGCAAGCAAACTGTTTATTATTTTGTTTCTCATATACCTACTATACTAAAAAACTCTCAGACTGACAAACTTTGATAGAATCGAATTCCGTGATTGGATTTTAAAAATGCTTCTTTTTGTTTTAAATTTAGCAAGAGTCAGTAACAAACCGTCATAATAAGAAAAAGACTGGGAAGCCAGCCTTATCTATGTGATGTAAAAAATTCTGCCAAGCCTAATACCCAAACATCAATAAGCTGACGATAATTAAAAAGCTATTCCACAAGATGTGGAGTGCCATTGACCAATAAATTGAACGTGTATAACGAAAGAGCATACAGAGTAGCAGACCTGCTCCTGCATAAATGATGAAGTCTGTTATCACCCATCCATATTGCAAAACATGGATAAGACTGAATAGAGTCGAGGAGACAATTATGTCAACATAGTATTTTTTAAATTTAGTTAGGGATGTCATCAGAAGCCCCCGAAAAACCAACTCTTCAACTATAGGAGCAATGAGACTACCGTATAAAATGCGCGTTATAAAGTAACTAATTCCTGTCAAATTAGCTGCTTCTTTCACTATTGCACTCCCATTTTGCATGCTGGGAAAGATCCGAGTCGTTGTATTTACCCACAAAAACATCAATATAAAGGAAAGAAAGAAGATACCCAGATAGGACCAACGAAACTCGAATCGACCGTACTCTTTCCAACGTTGACTCTTTACAAGAAGTGCAGTAGCAGCAATTCCCTCAATTACTATCAATAAAATTTGAATCCCATAAAATCCAAAGTCGGATAATTGGTTCACTGAGTCTAATTTTGCTACAAGATTAAAAATCAAGTAATAGGACACAAGCACCAAAATGGTCCCTAGATAAAATTTCGTTTCTTTCCCTTTCATAGTTGATCCTTTTAAGTTTTATTTACGTCTTCTTTCAGCCAAACCTGCCCAGAGTCCTTTCATCCAATCAAAAGCTCCGTACTCCGTAAGGGCTTGGTCCAGCACTACAAACTGACTCTATTAGAACTTACTCAGGAATTTTTTATGTTACAGCTAGTATTTTCTTTGTCTAATTAGGATTCTTGAAAAATTCTAAAACAACAAGGGGAGAATCTGACCAATGCCATTGTAGACTATGTGCAGCCCAATAGGCCAATAAATGGACTTTGTCACTCTAAATAAGACTGCAAATATGAGACCGCCACCCATATATACGAAAAAGTCCGTCAAAACCCAACCGTGGTTACTAATGTGCAAGATTCCAAACAAAGCAGCCGAACCGAGCACATCCAGTCCCCACTTCTTCCCTTTTTCCAGAGCGGTCATCACCAACCCACGATAAATCATCTCTTCAAAAATGGGACCTGCAATCACAGGATAGAAAACATACATCAAAAATGCCGTTGCTCCCGTAAAAGTAGGAACATCCAGTTGATAAGCAATTTCATTTTTGGTAGATGGGAAAAGATAAAATGTGACGAAATTCCAAATAACAAAAGCAAGAAGAGCTAGGAAGGAATAGAAAAGATAAACCCCTTTAAATTTTCTACTGTTGATTTTCTGCCATTTCCCTGACCAAATCATAACAATAATAGCAAGCAGAACCACAAGAAAATTCAACAGCATATCCGACAAATAATAGGCAAAGTCAGATAGACCAGCAACAAGGTCGCTGTGTAAGACCAGACGAATCAAGAACTGGTCAGCAATGACAAGTAGAATAGCTATAAACAAGTAGTAGCGTGAGATTATCTTTTTCATCCTATTTTCTCCTATACTATGAAATAAGGATAGTATAACACGGAAACCACCGCATTTTAGTAAATCGCATATTTGACATTTTTTCTCATAGAAATCTCTCATTTGCGATAGTGGATTAATCTATAAGCTCTTTGAATTGCTGAAAACGCAATTCAAAAAGAGCTGTTAATTGGGGATTTTCTAATACTTGCAGAGATTGGATAAAGTGTTCAATCTCTTTTTGATTGCTTCCCTTAGTTTGAAGGAAAATACTCATCTTCTTTAAAAACTGCAATGATACTTTCTCAAAAACATCATATGGCCGGAGCATACTCTCCAACTCGGCTTCGAAGATTGGGATATAGGAAAAAAGTTTGCGCTCCATGAGCTCTGAGATGATATTAAGATAACCACTTTTCATATACAATTGATTGTGTACCAACTCTTTAAATTCCTTGGATTTTTCAAGTAAAGAGGTGGATAAAAAAATCAGATCTTGATTACTTAAGAAAGGCATGGTATTGCAAAAAAGATAGAGTTCAAACCAGGTCCAAGACTCGATAGCATAGAGATAGGTGGTCAAAAACTCGCTATCCTCCTCTTCTAACGGATACCTTTTATCTAAGGAATGGATAGCATCTTTGATCACAATAGCATTCAAACGACGATAAGTCTGTGCCATCTGTTCCTGCTCGACTTCCTCTAATAGTTGCTCTAAGCCAGCCATATCTTGATGGGCAAAACGATCCACAACCTTTCGACCGATTCGCATATGCGGGGATTCTTGATAGTTATTAAGCTTGTGTCCAAACTCATCGAAGGTCACATTTATCCCTTGGATAGCTAGAATCAGCTTATCTGCAGACAGCATAGACTGGCCCAGTTCAAACTTGGATAGCTGGGATGCTGTCAGACCCTCACAAGCCACATCTGATTGCTTGAGTTTTCTCGCCAAACGTAATTCCTTGTAAAATTCTCCCAATTCCATTCTCTCAATCATCTGACCACCTCCTAATTTTTACATATTATATCATCATTTTTACATTTATGTCAAAATATTCTGACATTTTCCGGAGTTAAAAAGCCAGCCTCAAGCTGACTCTTTATTCTATGGTATCAAAGGCGAGACTCGGTTTGGCATTAAGGTCCAAGTCTGCAAAGTTTTCTTTATTCCACTCGCTGACGCTGGCATAGGCAATCATACCTGCATTGTCTCCGCAGAGGCGTAGGGGTGGAATAATGACCTTGACATCAGTGATTTCGGCTGCCAAGCGTTCTCTAAGACCTTTATTGGCCGCCACACCACCTGCGACAACAAGGGTTTTAACAGGGTATTTATCTAAAGCTTTCTTGGTTTTTACCATGAGAATATCCATGACTGCTGCTTGGAAAGATGCTGACAGGTCTTCCTTGGACAAGCTTTCTCCCTTTTGCTCAGCATTGTGGTGAAGATTGATAAAGGCAGACTTGAGACCTGAGAAGGAAAACTCCAGATTGTCTTCCTTGATCATGGCACGAGGGAAATCATAAATATCCTGCCCCCGATGAGCCAGCTCGTCAATTTCGCGACCTGCTGGATAGGTCAATCCCATGACACGGCCTACCTTATCATAGGCCTCACCAACCGCATCGTCCCGCGTTTCCCCAACAATCTTATAATCCCCAGCCTCAGAAACATAGACCAACTCCGTGTGCCCACCGCTGACCAAGAGAGCTAGCAAGGGAAACTCCAAAGGCTCGACACTTTGAGCTGCCATGAGGTGGCCCGCCATGTGGTTGACGGGGATAAGTGGCAGACCATGCGCCCAAGCAAAGGCCTTGGCAGCTGACAAACCAACTAGCAGTGCTCCGACCAATCCTGGTCCGTAGGTGACCGCAACAGCTGTTACATCCTCTTCGGTAATCCCTGCTTCTGCTAATGCCTCCTCGATGCAGGCTGTAATAACCTCGACATGGTGACGACTGGCCACTTCTGGCACTACGCCCCCAAAACGTTTGTGACTCTCAATTTGACTCGCAATGACATTGGACAAGAGCTCATCGTCATTTTTCAGTACGGCGACACTGGTCTCATCACAGGATGTCTCAAATGCTAAAATATATCTATTCTTCATCTACTTCTCTCTTCATGATGATGGCGTCCTCGACTGGGTCATGGTAGTAGGCCTTTCGCTCAGCGATGACCGCCATCTTTTCTTTCTTGTAAAATGCTTGCGCTCGTCCATTTGACTTTCTGACTTCGAGGAAAATCTCCTTATCTGTCGGCAATGTTGCAAACAAGACTGACGCAATTCCCTGACCCTGATAGGCTCCTTTGACAGCAATTTGCAGGACTTCTGCCTCAAATAGATTCTCCTGAACAGCTAGAAAACCAATCACTTCTGAACCGTCCAAAGCCACAGCATACCAAGTCTGGTCTTTGGACAGGTCTGATTGGATTTGTTCCAGCGTCCAAGGGCTGACTGGGTAAACAGCTGCCATGACAGCATAGATGGCTTGAGCTAGTTCAGGCTGTCCTTGAATTCGTTTGATTTCAATCATAAGCGTTTAATGTAAGACTCGCCAGACTCGGTGTGGTTCTTGAGCCAGTTTTCCTCAGCTTCAACACGCTTGAGGTAATTCGGCACAAAGTCGTGTAAGGAGCCTGCTTCCTTATCCCAGGCCAAAAGAGCTAGATTAGCTGCATTTGGCAGGGTTTCTTGGTAGATAGCTTGTGGTAGCTGTTCTTGAATCTGCTCCACAAAGGCTCCAACTTCTCCGACAAAGGTCACCTGTTCAGCATCCTTGACCTTCTC
This sequence comes from Streptococcus mitis, assembly GCF_003943905.1. Taxonomy (GTDB): domain Bacteria; phylum Bacillota; class Bacilli; order Lactobacillales; family Streptococcaceae; genus Streptococcus; species Streptococcus mitis_BC. Next base: position 150,562 of record NZ_RJNS01000002.1, on the reverse strand, counting down.
TAGTACTTCCGCAAAAGACAAGTGCGCTTCTGGAAACACAGGCTGAGCATTTTCATAAAACCCTGCATACACATTGTTACGACGTGCATCCATCAAGGGAACAAGCAAGCCTTCCTGTTGGCGCGGCACCAGAGCCAAGAGACTAGACATGCCAACCAACTCGATGTTCAGAGTATGAGCCAGTGTCTTGGCAGTTGCTACCGCAATTCGCAAGCCAGTATAACTACCTGGCCCTTCCGCCACCACGATTCGATCCAAGTTCTTGGGGGTCCAATCCAAACTTGCCATCAAAAAATCGATAGCAGGCATGAGAGTAATACTGTGATTTTTCTTGATATTGATCATAGTCTCGGCAAGAACTTGCTTGTCCTCTAAAATAGCGAGAGAAAGAGCCTTGCTGGACGTATCAAAAGCTAATACTTTCATAACACATTCCTATCTTTTTGTCTGTTTACTATTATACTACAAAAGCCAGCGGCATGGGAATTTTCTTTGCTTTGAAACAAAAAGCCTTACCACTGAGACAAAGAGGAAGGCACAAAAAATTCAAAAAAAAAGTTACATTTTTCCTATCTTTTCCGAATAGAAAAGTGAACAAGGCAATTGAAAGGTTCTTCGTAAGAAGTTTAGATAAGTCATGCTAGATAAAAGACACATTTTTAGAAGGGTAAATTTTATTCTCTTCGTCTCTTACAGTTTGCTCAGCATTTTCAATGATTTAAACATAATCAGAATCCCCTTGCCAATTGATTTATCGGTTTGTATTGTTTTCTTTTTATGTTTCAACTCGATTTTCGATGCGAGAAATCATCATCGAAAACATAAGGATATCACCTGAAAATAGAAAAATCCGCCCCATCTATCAAGACGAGGTGGTTTTTCTGTATATTTAGATGAATAATTGAGCTCAAACATTTAAACCAAAGTGAAAAACGAGCCAGACAACATAGGTGACAAGAAGGAGAAAAATTGAATAGAGTGTCACAAAAGCAAGCTTCCAAAGGAATTTTGTTTTGCGGTGTTCTAGATACGTAAAAATAAGATTTCCACCGTATACACAGGCTACAAAAACTATAAACATCAAGAGGCGAACCCCAATCGCAAATTCAAACAAACTAAACATTCTTAATCCTCCTTGTTTTAAAAGCTATAGGGAATATTCCCATCCATAAACTTCCCTTTCTCTTTCCATTATAACACCTAAGCGCTCTCCGACCAAATCCTACCTGTCTTTTTGCTCCTTCTTACCCTCACGACTTTCTCATTTCCCGTCTTTTACTAATTTTTCATTTTGTGGTATAATTGAAATAATTGTAACGAATCAAGGTCAATCTAGACACAAAATGGAATGAAATCAAGCAAATCTCTACTAAAAGTTTGGAATAAGCTGACCTGTAAATAGAAAGGAACTATATGATTTACAAAGTTTTTTATCAAGAAACAAAAGAACGTAGCCCACGTCGTGAAACAACACGCTCACTTTACCTAGACATCGATGCCAGCTCAGAACTTGAGGGCCGTATCGCTGCTCGCCAACTTGTCGAAGAAAACCGCCCAGAGTACAACATCGAATTCATCGAACTCTTGTCTGACAAATTGCTAGATTACGAAAAAGAAACTGGCGCTTTCGAGATTACGGAGTTCTAATATGGTCTACACTCTTAAACCTGAAGAAGTCGGCGTTTTTGCCATCGGTGGTCTGGGAGAAATCGGGAAAAACACATACGGAATTGAATACCAAGACGAGATTATCATCGTCGATGCTGGGATTAAATTCCCAGAAGATGACTTGCTGGGTATCGACTACGTTATCCCTGATTACTCTTACATCGTGGACAATATCGACCGCGTCAAGGCTGTTTTGATTACACACGGACATGAGGACCACATCGGTGGGATTCCTTTCCTGCTCAAGCAAGCAAATGTCCCTATCTACGCTGGGCCACTTGCCTTGGCTTTGATCCGTGGAAAGCTCGAAGAACACGGCCTCTTGCGCAACGCCAAACTTTACGAAATCAACCACAACACTGAGTTGACCTTTAAAAATCTCAAGGCAACTTTCTTTAGAACCACTCACTCCATTCCAGAGCCTTTAGGGATTGTCATTCATACCCCTCAAGGGAAAATCGTCTGTACGGGTGACTTTAAGTTTGACTTTACTCCAGTTGGGGAACCTGCGGACTTGCACCGGATGGCAGCTCTTGGTGAAGAAGGCGTTCTCTGTCTCCTCTCTGACTCGACAAATGCGGAAGTACCGACCTTTACCAACTCTGAAAAAGTCGTTGGTCAGTCCATCATGAAGATCATCCAAGGCATCGAAGGACGCATCATCTTTGCATCCTTTGCCTCAAATATCTTCCGTCTCCAGCAAGCAACGGATGCTGCAGTTAAGACTGGACGCAAGATTGCTGTCTTTGGACGTTCGATGGAAAAGGCCATTGTCAACGGTATCGAGCTTGGCTACATCAAAGCTCCTAAGGGAACCTTTATCGAGCCAAATGAAATCAAAGACTATCCTGCAGGTGAGGTTCTGATCCTCTGTACAGGTAGTCAAGGCGAGCCGATGGCAGCCCTCTCTCGTATCGCTAACGGAACCCACCGTCAGGTGCAACTCCAACCCGGCGATACTGTTATCTTCTCTTCAAGTCCTATCCCTGGAAACACCACTAGCGTCAACAAGCTGATTAACATTATCTCAGAAGCTGGTGTCGAAGTCATCCACGGTAAGATTAACAATATCCACACCTCTGGACATGGTGGTCAGCAAGAGCAAAAACTCATGCTCCGCTTGATCAAGCCCAAATACTTCATGCCTGTCCACGGTGAATACCGCATGCAGAAAGTCCACGCTGGACTCGCAGTGGATACTGGTGTTGAGAAGGACAATATCTTTATCATGAGCAATGGCGATGTGCTTGCTCTTACTGCTAATTCTGCTCGTATCGCAGGTCACTTCAATGCCCAAGACATCTATGTCGATGGAAATCGTATCGGTGAAATCGGCGCAGCTGTCCTCAAAGATCGTCGTGATCTATCTGAAGACGGTGTCGTTCTAGCAGTCGCAACTGTTGACTTCAAGTCTAAAATGATCTTGTCTGGGCCTGATATCCTCAGCCGAGGCTTTGTCTACATGCGAGAGTCTGGAGACTTGATTCGCCAAAGCCAGCGCATCCTCTTCAATGCTATTCGTATCGCACTGAAGAACAAGGACGCTAGCGTGCAATCTGTCAATGGTGCCATCGTCAACGCTATTCGCCCCTTCCTCTATGAAAATACAGAACGTGAACCGATTATCATCCCGATGATCCTCACACCAGATGAAGAAGAATAAACCAACAAAACAGCCCCGTCTTCGGAGCTGTTTTTCTCTATGCTTTCTTTTGAGATTAAAACTCAATAAAAATCGAAATCAGACTAGAAGGCTAGGCGAAAGCATAACTTAAGTTAGGTGAGCCGAAGCCGACGACGTATCATTTTGATTTTTGAAGAGTTTTAGAAATACTACGGTTTTTACCTTCAAGATACACCATCAAAATAGAAATATCTGCTGGGTTTACTCCTGAAATACGGCTAGCTTGGCCGATGGTTTCTGGATTGATGAGTTTGAACTTCTGGCGAGCTTCTGTCGCAATCGAGTCAATATCATCCCAGTCGATGTTAGCTGGAATGCGTTTTTCTTCCATGCGTTTCATCTTGGCAACCTGGTCCATAGCTTTGGAAATATAGCCTTCGTACTTGATTTCTGTTTCAATCAATTCGATAATCTTGTCATCCAAGTTCTCAGCAGCTGGTCCGATGAAGGCTACCACATCCTGGTAAGAAACTTCTGGTCGACGGAGAAATTCTTTGGCTGTCACTGCATCTGTCAACGGCTTGAAGCCCATCTCCTCAACCTTGGCATTGGTTTCCTTGACTGGCTTGAGTTTGATACTATCTAGGCGTTTCATCTCATTGTCAAATTGATTTTTCTTGATTTCAAAACGAGCCCAGCGTTCATCATCAACGAGGCCAATCTCGCGCCCCATCTCTGTCAAACGCATATCGGCATTGTCATGACGGAGGATGAGACGGTATTCAGCACGACTGGTCAAGAGACGGTAAGGTTCAATGGTGCCCTTGGTCACCAAGTCGTCAATCATCACCCCGATGTAACCATCGCTTCGTTTCAAAATCAACTCTGGCTTGCCTTGGATTTTCAGAGCTGCATTGATACCTGCGATAATCCCTTGCCCAGCAGCTTCTTCGTAACCTGACGTTCCATTTGTCTGACCAGCAGTAAAGAGGCCTGAGATTTTCTTGGTTTCCAGAGTCGCACGCAACTGGTGAGGCAAGACCATATCGTACTCAATGGCATAACCTGTTCGCATCATCTCTGCATTTTCCAACCCTTTGATGGAATGAACCAAGTCACGTTGGACATCCTCAGGCAGACTGGTTGATAGGCCTTGAACATAAACTTCCTCTGTATTGCGCCCTTCTGGCTCAAGGAAAAGTTGGTGGCGTTCCTTGTCCGCAAAGCGCACAATCTTGTCTTCAATTGACGGACAGTAGCGAGGTCCCACTCCCTTGACCACACCTGTAAACATAGGCGCACGGTGGAGGTTGTTTTGGATAATCTCATGACTGGTACCGTTGGTATAGGTCAACCAACACGGCACCTGATCTTTGACATAGTCCTCATCCCGTGAAGTGTAGGAGAAGTGATTAGGCGCTTCGTCTCCTGGCTGAATCTCTGTCACATCGTAGTTGATAGAGGAAGCCTTGACGCGTGGAGGGGTTCCTGTCTTGAAACGACCGATTTCGAGGCCCAGTTCCTTGAGGTTGTCAGCGAGGTTAATCGAAGCTAGGCTGTGGTTAGGACCTGACGAATACTTGAGATCTCCGATGATAATTTCCCCACGGAGGGCAGTTCCTGTCGTCACGATAACAGCCTTAGCAGCATATTCTTGATGGGTCGCTGTACGCACACCGACAACCTTACCATCTTCCACCAAAATCTCATCAATCATGGTTTGACGAAGGGCCAGATTCTCTTGATTTTCAACTGTCTTGCGCATTTCCTTAGAGTAAAGTTCCTTATCAGCCTGCGCACGAAGGGCACGGACAGCTGGCCCCTTCCCTGTGTTGAGCATCTTCATCTGGATGTAAGTCTTGTCAATGGTTTTGGCCATCTCGCCACCGAGGGCATCGACTTCACGCACGACAATCCCCTTGGCAGAACCACCGATAGAAGGGTTACAAGGCATGAAAGCCAGCATTTCGATGTTGATGGTCGCAAGCAAGACCTTACAGCCCATACGGCTGGCAGCCAAGGAAGCCTCGACTCCAGCATGTCCCGCACCGATTACAATAATATCGTATTCTTCCGTAAAATTATAAGTCATTTTCTCTCCTATTCCACTCACTTTTTCTACAAATATCAATCAGTTTCCATAAAAACTTAATATTACATTCTCTTTGAGTTTTTGTTTTTGTGAAATCTATTTTCAACATACCCCACAAAAAACTTATTGATAGCTTATGTTCCTCATTTACATAACTATTGTAATAAGAAAACACACCAAATAATATTCGTATATTACAATCTAAGTTTCTATTTTCAGAATCTAAAATTTCCACTTCATCCTCTTCATTTTTTTCAATATCTTCTAAACTATCATCATTTATTTTAAGTTCTAACAAACATCCTGTTAAAAAGGATAAAACTCTCTGTTTCTTCTCAACTTCCTTAAATTGAGGAAAATAAATACTTTTGGTAAAAAAATGAATTCCTACTACTGTTATAAAAACAATTGCTATAGCTATAACTATAAAGGAAGGATCATATTGATTGCTATCAGGAACTTTCCCAAAACTTAAAAACACTGCTAAAATAGGTGTTAGTGTCATAATTGACAATATTTTATCAAATGTATATTTACTTCTTTCTATTTCTAATTCAATACTCTTTGATAGTTCGTCAATTGTCTTCTGTAATAAGCTTCCCTCTACCTCTATCCTGTACTCTTCATGAAACTTCTGTTTAAAACATCTATATTTTTGCAATTGTACTTTCATATGATTGATCTTCTGTTGTTCTTTATTAAAAAGAGAAATGCAGTAGATAGTCACACATACTGATACAAACATAAGAGCTGCTGAAATCTTAATACCCAAAATATTTTTAAATAGAATTGTTGCTACAAAAATCAGATAAAAAACAAGTGCTGCGCTTGCAAAAAAAATTAACATTTTTCCTTTTTTTGTATAGCTAGACTTCTGCAATTTCAAAAATTTTAACACAAATTTATACAATTCGTAACTTAAGTTATTGATATACATTTAATTTCCCCCATGAAATCACACAAAAACAGTCAAAACTCGTAAGGAGTGCAGGACAAAAAAGCCTGCAACATCCATGAGCTTTGACCATCACTTCTATTGCTTTTATTATTGTAGCAAATTGAGAAAATTTGTCAATCTAAATGTACTGACAAACTTGTCCATCTCGATAAGCATTGTCAATCAATCCACCACCTAGACACTCATCACCGTCGTAAAAGACAACTGCCTGTCCTGGTGTGATAGCGCGCTGTGGCTCTGCAAAGATGACCTCTGCCTTATCTCCTTTGACATGTACTGTCACCTTAGAATCAGGCTGACGATAGCGGAATTTAGCCGTACATTCTAGCGTAAATTCCTCTGGCATCTCACGAGTAAAGTGGACTTGACTGGCCTCTAAGCTGGTTGACATGAGCGAATCATGATAAAAACCTTGGCCGACATAGAGGATGTTCTTGCTTAGGTCTTTTCCGACAACGAACCAAGGAGCATTGTCACCACCGTGTTGCCCACCGATACCGAGACCACCACGCTGACCAATCGTATAGTACATGAGGCCGGCATGCTCGCCCATATCGCGACCATCCACAGTCATCATGCGACCTGGCTGGGCTGGCAGGTAGTTGCTGAGGAAGTTTTTAAAGTTCTTTTCTCCGATAAAGCAAATCCCTGTCGAGTCTTTCTTCTTAGCAGTCGCAAGGCCTGCTTCTTCTGCGAGTCTGCGAACTTCAGGCTTTTCCAAATGCCCCAATGGGAACATGGTTTTTTGGAGTTGTTCTTGCGAAAGTTGGCTGAGGAAATAGGTCTGATCCTTGCCATTGTCCACGCCACGAAGCATGTGAACTGTCCCGTCCTCATCACGCGCCACTCGAGCATAATGCCCAGTCGCTACATAGTCTGCACCCAAGGTCATAGCATAGTCCAAAAAGGCCTTGAACTTGATTTCCTTATTGCACATAACATCTGGATTTGGCGTGCGTCCTGCACGGTATTCCGCTAGGAAATACTCAAAAACGCGGTCCCAGTACTCTTTTTCAAAATTGACAGAGTAGTAGGGAATGCCGATCTGGTCTGCCACTGCAGCCACATCCTTGTAATCTTCGGTCGCCGTACAGACGCCGTTTTCATCTGTGTCGTCCCAGTTCTTCATGAAGATACCGATCACATCGTAGCCCTGCTCCTTGAGCAAGAGAGCCGTCACCGACGAATCAACACCACCACTCATCCCCACGACAACACGTGTTTTAGAGTTATCACTCATGGTAAATCTCCCATCTATTCGTTTATTCACGATTGAAGGTCGTGTGTGCTTCACGATTGAAGGTCGTTTGAGCAGTATTCATTATAACATGCTTGGTTGGAGAAGACAAGAAAGAGGCTGATAAATCATCTCAGCCTCTCTTTCATACTTTGCAAACGAATCAATTTCCCCCTTTAAGTTCTTTTTTCGCTTGTTCTATCTGGTATTTCACTTGCTCAAAGCCGGTTCCTCCTAAGGAATTTCGTCTCTGAACAGCGGTTTCTGGACGCAAGTAGATATAAATATCCTCTTCAATCAAGGGATGGTAGACTTGCAACTCCTCCAAATCCCAATCTTGGATATTTTTACCATGCTTGATAGAGTCTAGAACCAATTTCCCTACTATTTCATGCGCTTCTCTAAAGGGGAGGCCTTTTTCTGCCAAATAATCTGCCAGCTCGGTCGCATTCGAAAAATCATTCTCTGTAGATTGCTGCATTTTGGCCTTATTAACCTGCATGCTCGATAGCATACCTGCCAACACATCCAGAGAATTTAAAATCGTTTCTACTGTATCAAACATGCCTTCCTTGTCCTCTTGTAAATCCTTATTGTAAGCCAGAGGCAAAGATTTCATGACGGTCAATAGTCCAAGTAAGTGCCCGTAAACCCGTCCTGTCTTCCCTCGAATCAATTCGGCCATATCAGGATTTTTCTTCTGGGGCATGATAGACGAACCTGTTGAAAAGCTATCAGACAAGCTAATGTACTGATACTCAAAACTGCACCAATTGATGATTTCTTCACAAAAACGACTCATATGCATCATCAAAATGCTGGCATTTGATAGAAATTCTAAGATAAAATCACGGTCACTCACGGCATCCAATGAATTGGTATAGGGTTGTTGGAAACCCAATAAATCACTCGATAATTGACGATCGATTGGAAAAGTTGTCCCCGCCAAGGCAGCCGCACCCAGGGGAGATAGGTCCGTATGTTTCAAGTTAAATGCAAAGCGTTCGCTATCCCTCTGAAACATATTGTAATAAGCCATGAGATGATGGGCAAAACTAATCGGTTGGGCGTGTTGTAAATGGGTATAGCCTGGCATGATGGTTTCCACATGTTTTTCAGCCAAACCCAGCAAAACACTGTTCAGATTCGCCAACTTATCCAAGACATGCCCAAGTTGCTCCTTTAGATATAAGTGCATATCCGTTGCGACTTGGTCATTCCGAGAACGAGCCGTGTGCAATTTCCCAGCCAGAGGACCGATTTTCTCTGTCAGCAACACTTCCATATTCATATGAATATCTTCATTTGCAATATCAAAATGAAGCTCTCCTGCCTCTAAATCTCGCAACAAAGCTTTCAGACCATCTTGGATCTGCTCTGCCTCTTCCAAGCTTAAAATACCAGTCTGTACTAGCATTTGAACATGAGCTAGGGAACCCATCAAATCAAATTTTGCCAGCTGGTGGTCAAAGGAAATACTCGCACCGAACTGTTCTACCCAATCTTCCACAGTGCCTTCAAATCGACCACCCCATAATTTTGTATTTTTCGGCATATCCTGTCGTCCCTTTCTATCGCGTCACTACTCAACATTTTTCTGAACTTCTGAATAAACCTTAGTCGGAAGCCCCCAAAGCTTGATAAATCCAACAGCCGCATCTTGGTCAAAGGTATCCGCACTAGTATAAGTCGCCAAATTTTCATCGTAAAGAGAATTTGGAGATTTCCGAGCTACTACCCGGGCGTTCCCCTTATAGAGTTTAACTTTTGCAGTTCCATTGACAACTTTCTGTGTCTCCTTGATATAGGCAATCAAAGCCTGAGTTGCTGGGTTAAACCACAAGGCATTATAGATGAGATTGGACAACTCATTTTCGATAATGGGTTTGAAATGAGCCACTTCTCTCACAAGAGTCAAGTCTTCAATCTCCTTATGGGCTGCCAATAAAGTCACAGCACCTGGGCACTCATAAATCTCTCTTGACTTAATACCGACTAGGCGATTTTCCACATGGTCAATCCGTCCGACACCGTGTTTGCCCGCAATTTCATTTAGCTTTTGAATCAAATCCGCCACTTTCATCTTCTCCCCATTGAGGGAGATGGGCACCCCGCAGCTAAACTCAATGTCAATAAATTCTGGACTGTCTGGTGCCTCTTCTGGAGAAGATGTGATTCCAAATGCTTCTTCTGGCGCTTGGTTCCAAGGGTTTTCCAAGACACCACATTCATTTGCACGTCCCCAAAGATTTTGATCGACAGAGTAAGGATTGTCAAGGTCAGCAGGAACTGGAACGCCGTTTTCTTTGGCATATTGGATTTCTTCTTCACGAGACCATTTCCACTCACGAACAGGCGCAACTACCTTTAAATTGGGATCCAAAGCCGCAATAGAGACTTCAAACCGAACTTGGTCGTTTCCCTTACCTGTACAACCATGGGCAATTGTGGTTGCCCCCGTCTGATGAGCTATTTCAACGAGTTTTTTTGAAATAAGAGGGCGACTCAGAGCGGATACCAAGGGATACTTTTGTTCATAGTAGGCATGAGCCTGAAGGGCCACTAATACATAGTCATTTGCAAATTCGTCCTTAACATCAATGACATAAGACTCAACAGCCCCAACCTTGAGAGCTTTATCGTGTATGAACTCCAAATTTTTTCCTTCACCCACATCCATACAAACAGCAATCACATCGTAGTCTTTTTTTAACCATGTAATCGCAACTGATGTATCCAATCCACCTGAATAGGCTAAAATAACTTTTTCCTTACTCATTTCTCATCCTTCTTTCTATTTTTCGATAGAGGCTTTAAAAGCATCGTCAATCAATTTGTCCAACTCCCCAGAATCCTTCAACTTCTGGATGGTTTTGTCAACCGCTTCTTTTAATTCCTTACTGTCTTTTTTCATCGCAACAGCGTAGGAATCTTCTTTGTCATTGTCAACATCAAACTCAGCGATGGCTAGGTCTGGATTATTCTCTACATATCCTTTCGCCACTGGCTCCTCAAAGATAACCGCGTCCAGTTGCCCAGATTTCAAATCTGTTATCAAATTTCCATTTTTAGGAAGTGAAACGAGAGAAGAATTCTGCAAGGATTCTTTGACCAAAGTCTCCTGTATCGAACCTTTCTGCGCTCCAACCTTTTTCTGGGCCAAATCCTTGACCGATTGGTAATTCGTTAATTCAGATTTTCTTACGATCACCTTATTTTTCGAAGTGTAGTAGGGAATTGAAAAATCGTAAACTCGACTTCTCTCCTCCGTTTTAGAAACGCCTGATATGGCAAGATCGGCTTTACCTGAATCAAGACTAGCCAGTACATTGTCAAAACTCATTGGAGAGAACTCCACTTCCACACCTAGTTCCTTTGCGATGGCTTTGGCTAGCTCAACATCTGAACCTACAATCTGATTTTTCCCATCGACTAATTTCTGGTATTCAAATGGAGCAAACTCTGGATTTAGGGCCACCACCAATTTTCCTTTAGCTTTAATGGCTTCAACACCTTGGGACTGACTGTTACTACAAGCAAACAGTAAGGGGAACATAAGCAAACCAAACATCGTCATCAGCACCTTCTTTACTTTATTCATAGAAAACCTCCTCTTATTTTTATACTTTTAAATTGTATAAATAATACACTTCTCGCCCTCGTTTGTCAAGAGAAAACTGTATTTTATCTCATTTTATTCAAGAAAAAAGCTTATTATTTGAGTTTTAAAACAATTCAAAACATTGCATTGAATTCATACAAAAAGAGTATTCCTGAAAAGATATTTACACTTTTTGTTCTAGCAAAACAAAAAAGAGTCCTAAAGGACTCTCAGAACGTAAACAAACCCTATCAGAGTTGCAAAATTGCTCTTTTGAAGGTTGGCTATTATATAGTAGAAACTCTTAGGAATGCTGATATAATGCTATTTTTAAGAGTTTTCTACTTTCTCTAGTAAAAGAAAAAGATTGAAGAAAATTGTCCAAAATGGACTTTTTCTTCAATCTGGACACTTTTCAAATCCAAACTATTCTTTATAGAAAAACTTCCTATAAAATCGAGCAATAGTTAAAATACAAACAAATATAATTCCCAAAATAGATAATACTATGTTCACAAAACTCATTTCAGAACCTATAACATAGATATGAAAAAGAGGGGCTAGTCCTACACATAGAGACAATAGATAACTAATAAATCTTATCTCACCAATTCCTGCAAAAAAATATTTCATGTAACGATTCTCCATTTGCTCCATTAAATCAGTTTTATTTTAGAGTAGCATAAAATAAGCAATCCTTCAATAAAAACCATTGGCGAAATACTATTCTAAAGCATTGATAGCTCAGATTTCTCAGAATAGAGCTGTCCAAACTATCGAACAGCTCAAATACATATATATCCATGCAATTCTAAACTTAGAATTGCTATAAAATAAATGTTTTATGAGTATTCTAGGTCTTTGACTGCTTAAAATTTTACGTTCTGAAGGATTCTAAAGCTAGAATAGCTCAAAAATCACGAGAACTAAGGTATTTGAAGCTTAAGAGTCATACGTTCTCCATAGGATTTCTCCATTCTTATTAAGCCTAATTAAAATGTATTCCTAATAAGTGATCGTCGACTGTGTTTATAGCACTTAGTTCCCTAGATAAGACTATTTCCCTTTATCATATCTGATTTTAAGCTATTCTAAGACTTAACCTATGTTTCTATTAATTACTATTTTTAAATAATTCGTATTCCTTTTCTTTGATAAATGGAACTGAAAAATTAGAGAAAAGAAGTAAAACTGAAAACAAATAGCCTGCTTTTTGAATCACTAAAAGATATCCTAAAAACAAGTAAACTATAACATCCAATGCGAAAAGAAAAAATATTCTCCTCTTCATTAAAGTACTTGTGTCAAATAATCTGATGAATAAAAATTTTATCGTAGTATCTACACAAATTTTTATCAAAAAGATAAGAGTCAGTACATGATTATCAACTGTACCATGAAGAATAAATGGAAATATGGTTAATATGAAACTAGAAATCTCTAAGTATTTTATCCGAGGAGATTGAGACACCTTGCTTTTGAACTGACTAATTTTTTTATATTCGTTAGTCAATTTAGTATCAAAATCTTTACCAATTAAATGAAAGATTGCTAACTCTAGGATAAAAACACTTATTAATACGATATAAGTGAAAAAACTTTCTGGGAAAAATTTATTGATTAAAATTGGGAAACTCATTAACAGAACCGAATTTATGGCTAGACAGATAGATACTATTTTATTTTTCACAGAATATAGAGGCAGTGATACTATTGAGTAGATAAAAGCTAAAAAAATAAGCAAAAAATACTCCGTGTCATTTATAATCCCCTTGAATGATAAAAATATATACATCCAACATACGATAATGTGTATTTTACGAATTTTATCTACACTACTCATCCTTTTTCCTCTTATCTTTGGTTCCATTTTTAAACTATGTCAACCTTTTTCACAGATTTATTTTAGATTTCTTTTTTACTTTTTATACTACTATGATACAATATTTTTAATCAATTTCAATTTATTGTTAACTTTTTTCACAAATAAGGAGGAAATCATGCGCTACGATTTTGGAAAGGTCTATAAAGAAATACGTGAGTCAAAAGGACTGACTCAGGAGGAGGTCTGTGGGGGTATTCTCTCAAGAACCAGCCTATCAAAAATAGAAAGTGGTAAGACAACTCCTAAATATGAGAATATGGAATTTCTTCTCTGGCAAGTCAATATGACCTTTGAAGAGTTTGACTATATCTGCCAACTTTATCAACCAAGTCAACGCACAGAAATTATGCAAACCTATCTCAATATGAGCTCAATCCTAGGGACTAGTGAACTCGAAAAACTATTTCAAAAATGTCAAGACTACCTCAAGATCCACCACGATCTCCCTATCAAAGAGATACGAGATATGCTAGAAATTGTTATCTATATCCGCCAAAATGGGACTAAAAAGCTGTCAACCGAAGTTAACAATACTGTAAAGAAGCTGTGGAAGAAAATAGAAAAGCAGGACACTTGGTACGAGAATGACTTAAAAATCCTCAATACCATTCTCTTTACCTTTCCTATAGAACATATCCATCTTATCACTGGAAAAATCTTGCAACGCCTGGAAATCTATAAAAACTATCAACATTTATATGACTTGCGAATGGCAATCCTACTCAACCTCTCCACCATTTACTTATACAATCAAGATAAAAACATGTGCCAACAAATCTGCTACACTTTACTGGAGGATGCCAAGAACAAGAAAAACTACGATAGGCTTGCTATCTGCTATGTCCGTATTGGGATTTGTACGGATGATTCTAAACTTATCCAAAAAGGTTTCTCCCTTCTGAAGCTAACCGATGAGACCTCCATGCTATCTCATCTCAAAAAAGAAGTAGAGACCTATCATCAACCGAAGGAAATATAAAAAAGTCGAGGAAATTCCTCGACTTTTACTTCTTATTCTGTTTCTGTTAGTTAGTTCTTAATACCAACCGTTGTTAAGCCAGAAGTTCTTGGCAGCTGCCCATGAACCGTAACGTCCTGCAACGTAGGCATCTGCTACACGTTCTTGGTTTTCAGCTGAGTAGTCACCGTTCAAGTATGAATCTGTCAATTGGTAACGTCCGATGTAACGTCCGTTTGTAGCTGTGTAGCTACCACCTGATTCTTTTTGAGCGATCCATTCTTTGGCTTCTGCTTCAGAACCACTTACAGTTGAAGCTGTGTAGCTTTCTTCTTCATAAGAAGTGCTTGTTGTAGCAGCTGGCGCTTCGTAAGTTGTTGTTTCAGTTATTTCTTCGTAAGTCGTAGCCTCTTCGATTGTTTCTCCTGTTGCAGCTGGTGCTTCATAAGTTGTCGCAGCTGGAGCTGTCCCCTCGATGACCAAAACTTGGTCCACAAAGATCAGATGAATATCCTCTATCTTATTTTTTTCTGCCAATTTTTCAACAGTAGTATTGTACTTCTCAGCGATCTCTGAAAGAGTGTCACCTGGTTTCACTGTATAAGTGACTGTTTCATCCGCAAAAGCAAGTGATGGTGCAAGGAAAGCAAGAAAAGTTGCTGCTCCTGCAAGAGTTAATTTAATTTGTTTAGTTGTTAATGTCATTTCTAAAAATTCTCCTTTTTACTATGCTTCTATCATACCGTTTGAATATTACCGTTTCTTGACGGTTTCGTGTAGAAATATTACAAAAATATTTTATATTTACTGAAACATTGATATTTTTGTCATAAAAGACAAGATTTTATACTATTTTTATCCATTTTTTCAGTTTTATAAGGGAAATAAGCACAGAACTTCATTCTTTGATATAATAGAAACAAGAATCTTTGTAAGGGGAAACAGATGCACTCACTTCGTTTTCAATCTGTCTTTGATATTATCGGCCCTGTCATGATTGGTCCATCCAGTAGCCATACTGCTGGTGCTGTTCGTATCGGAAAAATCGTCTCTTCCATCTTTGGGGATAGACCGACAGAGGTGGAATTCCAACTATTTAATTCATTTGCCAAAACCTACCGTGGTCATGGAACGGACCTTGCTCTCGTCGCTGGTATTTTAGGCATGGATACAGATGATCCTGACATTCCAAATAGTCTCGAGATTGCCCATAAACGTGGTATCAAGATTGTCTGGACCATTCAGAAAGACAGCAACGCTCCTCACCCTAACACCACTAAAATTACTGTGAAGAATGAACACAAGTCCATCAGTGTGACAGGTATTTCTATCGGTGGGGGAAATATCCAGGTCACGGAACTCAATGGCTTTGCCGTTTCTCTCAACATGAATACCCCGACCATCATCATTGTGCACCAAGATATTCCGGGGATGATTGCCCATGTTACAGAAGCCCTCTCTCGTTTCGATATCAACATCGCTCAGATGAATGTGACTCGGGAAAAAGCTGGAGAAAAAGCCATCATGATTATCGAAGTCGATAGTCGAAGTTGCGAAGAGGCGATTGAAGAAATCCGAAAAATCCCTCATCTCCACAATGTCAATTTCTTTAAGTAGGAGGAAACATGTTTTATTCTATCAAAGAATTGGTCGAGCAGGCGGATCTAGATTTCCAAGGAAATGTCGCAGAGCTCATGATTGCGACAGAATATGAACTGACCGGCCGATGCCGAGATGAAGTTCTCCTCCTCATGGAACGCAATCTAGAAGTCATGAAAGCCTCTGTCGAGCTTGGCCTTAGTGAAAACAAATCCCGCAGTGGCCTAACGGGTGGAGATGCGGCTAAGCTAGATCGCCATCTCAAAAGTGGCAAGGCCTTGTCAGACTTTACCATCCTATCAGCAGCCCGAAATGCCATCGCGGTCAACGAACACAACGCTAAAATGGGCTTGGTCTGCGCTACTCCAACCGCAGGAAGTGCTGGCTGTCTGCCAGCCGTTCTCACTGCTGCTATCCAAAAATTAGACCTTACCCACGAAGAACAGCTGGATTTCCTCTTTACTGCTGGTGCCTTTGGACTAGTCATCGCAAACAATGCTTCTATCTCAGGTGCTGAAGGTGGCTGCCAGGCCGAGGTTGGCTCTGCCTCTGCTATGAGTGCCGCAGCCTTGACCTTGGCTGCAGGTGGAACGCCCTATCAGGCTAGCCAAGCCATTGCCTTTGTCATTAAAAATATGCTAGGCCTCATCTGCGACCCCGTCGCTGGTTTGGTCGAAGTTCCTTGTGTCAAACGAAATGCCATGGGAGCTAGCTTTGCCTTTATAGCGGCAGATATGGCCTTGGCAGGTATCGAATCTAAGATCCCTGTCGATGAAGTTATCGATGCCATGTACCAAGTCGGATCCAGCCTTCCAACTGCCTTCCGAGAAACGGCTGAAGGTGGACTCGCAGCCACCCCAACTGGTCGTCGCCTACAAAAAGAAATCTTCGGAGAATAACCTTATCTAATAGGAGAAACTATGTCATCAATCTCAGCCATCTTTTTCGATCTAGACGGAACTCTGGTTGACAGTTCCATCGGGATCCACAATTCCTTTACTCATACCTTTGAACAACTGGGAGTTCCGACTCCTGATGCTAAAACCATTCGTGGTTTCATGGGTCCACCGCTTGAAACTAGTTTTGCAACGTGTCTTCCCAAGGAGCAAATCTCGGAGGCTGTGCAGATATACCGTTCTTGCTACAAGAAAAAAGGAATCCACGAAGCCCAACTCTTCCCCCGAATGACGGAATTGCTTCAAGAACTCTCGCAAAACTATCCTCTCTATATCACCACTACAAAGAATACCCCTACTGCTCATGATATGACTAAAAATCTGGGAATCCATCATTTCTTTGATGGCATTTACGGTTCTAGTCCTGAAACGCCACACAAGGCGGATGTTATCCGTTATGCTTTGCAAACGCACCAACTCCCTGCAGACCAAGTCCTCATCATCGGAGACACCAAGTTTGATATGATCGGAGCCCAAGAAACTGGCATTAAAAAGTTCGCTGTTACTTGGGGATTTGGAGAAGAGGCTGATTTACTCAGCTATCAACCCGACTGGATTGCTCATACCATTGATGATATCATCAGTCAGCTATAACAAGCTAATAGCTTCAAACTACAGAGTAAAAAGACCAAGGTTCTGTCTATACAAAACCTTGGTCTTTGATTTATGATTAATTGTATGAGTCACTCTTACTCAATATGAGTTGTTTCATTTGCAAAGGAAATGATCGCTTCTTTAAGCTCATCTCCACTGAGTGAACGGAACTCCTCAATTTTCTGATTGATGGCTTCTAGTGGCATGACATTTACCTTACCAACGAAAATCTTGTCCATGACTTGGTTATCAACCAATTCGGTCGAAACCAAGAGTTCCTCATAGAGTTTTTCACCTGGTCGGATACCGACTTCAACGATTGGAATTTCACTTTCTGTGTGCCCGCTTAGAAGCACCATTTTCTTGGCTAAGTCATATATCTTGACTGGTTTGCCCATATCGAGGATAAAGACTTCTCCGTCCTTGGCATAAGCGCCAGCATGGATTACTAGACGGCTAGCCTCTGGAATAGTCATGAAGTAACGTGTCATACGGAAGTCTGTCACTGTTACAGGACCACCTTCAGCAATCTGGCGTTCAAAGACAGGAATCACGCTACCACGACTACCGAGAACATTCCCAAAACGAACTGCGCAGTAGGTTGATTTGCTACGTTGGTTAAAGCCAGTGACAATCAACTCTGCCACGCGCTTGGTTGCACCCATAACATTCGGTGGATTGACCGCCTTGTCAGTCGAAATCATAACCATCTTAGGTACTTTGGCTGCATCAACAGCCTTGGCAACATTATAGGTTCCTAGGATATTGTTCTTGAAGGCTTCTTTTGGATTGCGTTCCATCATCGGAACGTGTTTGTGAGCGGCAGCATGGTAGACAATGGCTGGTTTGTACTGTTCAAACACTTGTAGAAGACGGTCATAGTCCTGAATATCTGCAATAACAGGAACATAATCAATCCCTTGGAATGTACGGATCAATTCATGATAAACGAGGTAGATGGAATTTTCGCCATGCCCCAGCAAAATCACGCGTTCAGGATTAAAGCGGCTGACCTGACGACAAATCTCCGAACCAATCGAACCGCCGGCTCCTGTCACCAAGATGGTCTTGCCTGTAAGCTCTGCACCAAGACGGGATTCGTCGAGACGAATTTCCTGACGACCCAAAAGGTCTGTGATGTCAATCTTCTGGAAACCACTACCTGGTTGATGAAGCCCTTGAACAACTGTCTCAACCTTGGGCATCTTGTAACATTTGATACCGAGTTTATTACACATCTGTAGGATACGTTCGTACTCTGACGGATCAAGCGAAGGGATGGCTACGATGACACGCTCGATTTGGTGACGTTTGGCCAATTCAGGCAGATTATCATAGGAGCCCAAAACTGGGATTCCACCTAGTTTTTGCCCTTTTTTCTTTTCATCGTTGTCCAAAATCCCCACTAACTCGAGGTCACTAGTTGGGTGTTGGTAGCTATTCATAAAGAGGGCACCACCATCACCAGCGCCAATCAAGAAGGTACGACGGTGCTCGCCATCCCCACTACCCTGCTTGCGTTTGGAATAAATCAACTGCCAAGTAATACGAGGAAGCAAGATGAGGAAGGTACTCAACAAGATAAAGAGCACGATGAACCGGATAGAAAATAGAGGAAGAAAGGCGTAGCAAAGTCCGTAAGAGACAATGCTGCTGACGGTTACGCCAAAAAAGATTTTTAAGAAATCTGTGATTTTACTATAGCGACTAATACTCGCATTGAGCCCCCAAAATCCAATCATGATTTGATAGAAGAGGAAAGCCAAACCAGTATAGATAACATAGTCCACAGGCGCAGGATTTATAAGGCCATAAAACAAGATATAAGATACGATGATGGAAACCACCATACTAATAATATCAAATACACCCCAGAACACCTGTTTTTGCTGTTTATTTAAAATTTCAACCAGATCAATCACATAATCTGTTAGTTTTTTATTCATAGGAATTTACTCTTTCTTAAAAGAATGCAAATAAATATACTGTCATTATAACATCTTTTGGCTATTTTATCTTTTACAAGCCTATTTATTTTTTCTTAGTAATTTTACAAAAATAAACTGACGTACAAAACCTGGACAAAGTGCGACGACCGCCTGAATGGCAATGCTTTTCGCATATTCCCTGTAGGAAATTTGCCCTCTTTCAAGCATGCGCTGACGAGCTTGACGATAGAGTTTAAGGTAACGCAAGCCACCTCGACGCTCAAACATCCCTGCACCGACACGAACCTTACACAGGATTTGATCCAGGTTCCCAGTCTTGGCACCTGCAGCAATCATATTGAGCCAAAGGAGGTCATCCTCCATGTAAAGGCCATCTTCATAGTTGCCCGCCTTGAGGACCATGTCCTTCTTGAACATCACTGTCATGTGGTTAAAGGCACTTCTCATCCTTTGGTAAGCCACAATGTCTGCGTGCTGAGTTGGGACACGACGGTAAGAAACAATCTCGTCAGGATTGTCAATAAATTCTGCAATATGTCCACCTAAGAGATCCAGATTTTCCCGTTCCATTAGTTGGACTTGCTTTTCAAAACGGTCAGCTACCGCTATATCATCTGTATCCATGCGAGCGATGATATCGTACTGACACTGTAAAACACCGTATCGAAGAGCCAAACCTAAACCTTGATTTTCTTCTAAGGGGCAACGCTTAACTGGAATCTCTGACTGCGCTTCCACTTCATCTAGCACCTGATAGAGTTCGGGCGTGAGCGGCCCGTCCTCTACGAGAACAAGCTCACTCGGTTTTAAGGTCTGGTTTTGAATACTCTTGATAGCATCTCTTAAAAACGTCGGATTTTCCTTTATATAGACCGACATCAAGACGCTGATTTTTTGCTTTTCAGACACAGTTTTTCTCCAATTTATAGATTTCCTTCCACTATTTTATCACAAAATTTCCTAGTTTCCTATTTTTATCTCAAATCAAGAAAAATTCTGGTAAAGAAATCTGTCCTCTTTCACTCTATTTTCAGTTAAATCGTTCCAGCTTTCTTAGCAGTCCTCTCCTTGACATTGTAAGAAAAAAACCTTAAAATAAGCTGTTATTAAAATCAGCTTTTCGAGGTTTTTATGAAAAAACAATCACTCTTTTTTGTTCTTGGAATTGTCTTAATCGGGACCGTTTTACGCTCTCCTTTTACTGCTCTACCAACTATTTTAGGAGATATTGCTCAGGGACTAGGAGTTGAGGTTAGTTCTCTTGGAATTTTAACCAGTCTCCCTCTCTTGATGTTTGCTTTTTTCTCTGCTTTTGCAAGTCGCTTGGCGCAAAAGATTGGACTAGAACACCTCTTCACTTACTGTCTCCTCCTCTTAACTGTTGGCTCTGTCATTCGGATTTTCAATCTTCCCCTTCTCTATCTAGGAACTCTGATCATCGGAGCGAGCATCGCCATTTTCAATGTACTCCTCCCAAGTATGATCCAGGCAAATCAGCCTCAAAAGATTAGTTTCCTAACAACTCTCTATGTCACTGCCATGGGGGTTTCAACGGCCATCGCTTCTTATCTTTCGG
Source organism: Streptococcus mitis (assembly GCF_003943905.1). Lineage (GTDB taxonomy): Bacteria > Bacillota > Bacilli > Lactobacillales > Streptococcaceae > Streptococcus > Streptococcus mitis_BC. Next base: position 129,865 of record NZ_RJNS01000002.1, on the reverse strand, counting down.
TTCCTATCACCCAAGCTAGTTCTTNGAAGGGCCTCATCCTCGTTCTCAGCTTTCTCTGTCTGGTCACTCTGCTAGTCTGGTTGCCAAATCATCGCCACAACCACTATTTGGAAAGGCAGCAAGAAAAGAAATCAAAAGAAAATATTCTAAAAAGTAAATCTGTCTGGGCTATCATTATCTTTGGCGGACTTCAGTCCTTGCTCTTTTATACAAGTATGACCTGGTTGCCAACTATGGCTGTTAGTGCTGGTATTTCTAATAGTGATGCGGCTCTCCTCGCTTCTATTTTCTCACTGATCAGCATTCCTTTTTCAATGACTGTTCCAAGTCTGACCACTCGTCTGTCAGATGGTCATCGTCGAATCATGCTGGCAATTATCTCTATCGCTGGTATGATGGGAATTGCCATGCTCTTGTATCCAGCCAATAATTTCCTCTACTGGTTAGTCGTCCATCTCTTGATTGGAACGGCCTGCAGTGCCCTCTTCCCCTACCTCATGGTTTGCTTTTCTCTTAAAACCAGTTCTCCTGAAAAGACAGCTCAGCTATCAGGACTAGCCCAAACAGGGGGCTACATCTTAGCTGCTTTTGGACCTGCCTTTTTTGGTTACAGTTTTGATCTTTTCCAATCTTGGATTCCAGCTGTCCTTGCCCTTCTAGCCATCGATATCATCATGACCGTCTCACTCTTTATGGTGGATCGCGCGGATAAGATCCTCTAAACTTCTAGTTTTTACTAGGAGTTTTTTATATGTAAAATTTTTACACATATTTCTTGACAGGGCTTTCAACTTGAGATACAATATATTTGAAAAGAGTATATATAAAATTTTTATATAATATAAAGGAGGTTTCCCATGTACTTCCCAACATCCTCTGCCTTGATCGAGTTTCTCATCTTGGCTGTACTGGAGCAGGGGGATTCTTATGGTTATGAGATTAGCCAAACCATTAAGCTCATCGCCAATATCAAAGAATCTACGCTCTATCCCATTCTCAAAAAATTGGAAGCCAGTGGCTTTCTGACCACCTACTCTAGAGAGTTTCAGGGGCGTATGCGCAAATACTACTCCTTGACCAATCGGGGCGTAGAGCAGCTCGTTACTCTAAAGGAAGAGTGGACGCTCTATACCGACACCGTCAACGGCATCATAGAAGGGAGTATCCGCCATGACAAGAACTGACTATCTGACTCAGTTAGAAACCTATCTCCATAAACTACCTGAAGCTGACCGCATCGAAGCCATGGACTACTTTAAGGAACTATTTGACGATGCAGGTCCAGAGGGCGAAGAAGAACTCATTGCTAGTCTGGGAACACCAAAAGAAGCAGCTCATGATGTCCTCTCTAACCTCCTCGATAAAAAAGTTAATGAAGCCCCTGCTCAAAAGAATGACCGTCAACTGCTACACATTGCCCTACTTGCCTTACTAGCAGCCCCTATCGGAATTCCGGTCGGGATCGGCATTCTCATGGCAATCATCGGTATTTTTATCGCGGCTGTCTCCGTCATTCTAGCCTTTTTCACCGTTTCGGTGACGGGTATCCTGCTGGGTGGACTCTTTATCATAGAGAGCTTTAGCGTCCTGGTCGAAGCCAAATCTGCCTTTATCTTGATTTTTGGGGCCGGTTTGCTTTCTATCGGTGCTTCTTCTCTTGTTCTACTGGGTATCTCCTATGTAGCTCGTTTCTTTGGCCTCCTAATCGTCCGCTTGGTACAATGGATTCTTAAAAAAGGAAAGAGAGGTGACAGACATGCGTAAATTGACGAAAGGATTTCTCATCTTTGGTGTGGTTGCTACTATTCTTGGTTTTATCATGATAGTTATCGGCGCCCAGTCCAATGGTATTCAAAGTTTGCTTGCCATGTCAAAAGACCCCGTCTATGACAATCGTATCGAAGAAGTGACCTTTGGAAACGAAGTGGAAAAACTTGATTTAACCCTTGAAGAACATAGCCTAACCATCACAGAGTCTCTAGATGACAAGATCCATATCACCTATCATCCTTCAGTGTCTGGTCGTCACGATCTGACTACTGGCATGAGTGACAAAACACTGACCGTCACTGACAAACAAACCTCCCAACATCGTTTTCTCGGCTCAGGAATCGAAGGCCTTCTTCGTATTGCCAGCAGTTATTCTCACCGTTTTGACGAAGTCGTTCTCTCCCTACCGAAAGGAAGAACTCTGAAAGCTATCAATGTCTCAGCCAATCGTGGACAGACCACTATTCGTCAAGCCAATCTTGAAAATGCGACAATCAAAACAAAAGGCTACCTCTTAAGACTAACTGAAAGTTCTATCAAGAACAGCACACTAACGACACCTCATATCATCAATATCTTTGATACCGAATTGACAGATAGCCAGGTCAAGACGGAAGGGGAACACATCTATGCTGAGAATATCAAGGTCCACGGCAAGGTTGAGCTAGAAGCCCATTCCACTCTAAAACTCATTCTCTCCCAGAAAGAGACTGACCGTATCAATCTAGATCTTTCTTCTCAGCATGGTGGTATCTATCGTCAACCCAAAGAAGAACATCGTGGACAAAAAGAGAATGAACTTGCCAACCCATACAGGACAGACAAAGCAGATGTCAAGGACCTGCTCATTGCAAAAGCCAACCAGGATATCTACCTACCTAAAGAAGAGCACTCTTCTCCATCTAGAAACCATTGACAAAAACGCTTTCATCTGCTAGTCTAAAGATAGAAAACGACCATAAAAAAGGAGGTCCCACCATGACACAAGAATGGTTTGAAAGCGCCGATCTTGAGAAGAAATCAGCTCAGACGAAATCGGAAATCCAACTCGACCAACCAGAGACTTCGGAAACTGTGGAGACCGAACCACAAGCAATCCAAGAAACTCCTATCTTATCTAAGGAGTCGGAAAAGCATGAGGAGGAAGCTCCCGAAACGATAGAAGAAGCCCAAACCGAGGAAGAGGGAGAAGAGAAAGCTGAAGAGAAAGGCAACCAAGAGAACCCTACAAAAGAAAAAAGCATCCTCAGCAAGGCTTTAGAAAGCCCCTATATCCCAGATATTGACCCTCGTAAAACTGCCCGGTTCAAAGAAGAAATCGCACTGTTTTGGACTTGGCTGCTGGATGCTATCCAAGAACCAACTGCTAGCAAGACTACGGACCAAAAGCATCGTTACAGTGTCTTTGGCCTGCTCACCTTGCTGTCTTCGATTAGCCTTTTCTTTAGTATCTATCATATCAAGCACCTCTACTACGGCTATATGGCCTCTATTGCCAATAGTTTACCTAACCAGCTCCCTCCTTTAAATCTCTTTGCTGGACTCTCCATCTTGGTCGCTAGCGCTCTATTTTACTTTTCTATCATTTTGGGAGGCTTTACTGTTCGACGTGTGCTGGACCAGGAGAACGACTTCACATTCCAAGAAGCTTGCAATCGTTACAGCCGACTCTTTGCTATCCCACTTGTCCTAACAGCTCTAGCAAGTTTCTTTGCACTCTTTGGTGGCTTACGATTTGCTGGCATCCTCACTCTTCTAAGCATGGCCATCTTTGCCCTTGGAAATCTCTTTGTGATTAGCAAGCCAAGTAAGACCAATAGTCTTGACCCATTTTATCGTTTCTTGCTAGCTGTCTTACTTGATGGCGCTATTCTCTTACCCTTCTTCATTGCAGAGCTCGCGCTGACAGTAGACTACCTTCGCATCCTGACTTTCTTTTAACCAAAATCCCTGCCATTTATTAATGACAGGGATTTTTATGCTTACTCTTTTTTGAACAAGGGCTACTCGATGCTTGCCAATTCCTCAAAATCTTTTCCCAAAATGGCTTGTACTTCTAGTTGATTGGCATCTAATTGCTGGTAAAATGCTGTTGGTAGTGACTCTAGGAATTTTTCATAATCCAAGCGAGCGATGGATTCGTAGTCTTCGGCTTTTGAACCATCACCAGAAATCGCCACTAGGTCAATCTCCCAAACAAGTTCCTTGCCTGCTAGCTGCTCGGTATAAGGAGCTGGTACAAAGGGTTCCTTTGGCAAAATCGTCTTGACTCCCTGGGCTAGGTGATAGATACCGTGCACCTTGCCTTGAGCATCTGGGTAAAATTTCACACTGGCAAGGTAGGCATCAGAGCCTTGAACCTTCTTGACTAGCTCTTCAAAACGTGCCAATCCATCCTCAGCCAAAAAGCTCTCGAGGTATTCCTTGTTGAGATAGATAGGGGACAAGAGCCCTTGGCAATAGACTAGACGAGCTGCTTTGTCAGCTAGATAATTCTGAACTATTTGTCGGAAATAAGCTTCAAAATCAAATCCTTCTAACCCTTCTACCACTTGCCCCAACTTGCCAGATAAGGCCTGGAGGAGAGCTTCTACAATCTCCCAGTCCGCTCTGGTAAGGAAGTCTGAAATCACCACTTGGTAGCCTTTTCGACTATCCGCATAGTTCACCTTGAAGAGAAATTGCGACTGGCCTACAATCCCACACTCGATATACTCGAGACGATTGAGGGGCTGACGGAGATAGACCGCATCATAACTGTGTGACTCCAAGCCCTCCACCAAGGCCAAGATGGACTTGGCAGTCAAGACCTCCTGTTGTCCTAGAATACTTTCTTTATTTGGGATAAAAAATGTTTTCGCCATAACTGGCCTCCTTTGAAATCGTTTACATATAGTATAATCTATTTTCCTGAAAGATACAGAAACAAACTTTAGTTTTTTAGATATAAAGCATAGAAAAACAGCCCCTAAGGACTGTTTGATGTTATACAGTAGCGACTTGATCCAAGCTTTCACCGATAGCTGCTAGGCGCTCGATTACTTCTGCTTGTGTCAATTCATTTTCTGAAACATAGCGGTTGCGTGGGTGAACACGACACTCGTGTGAGCATCCACGAAGGTACTTGTCTTCATTTTCTTCTGATGTTAGGATACGACGGTTACAGAAGGGATTTCCACAGTTAACATAGCGTTCACATGGTGTTCCATCAAACCAGTCTTTCCCTACGATGGTTGGGTTGACATGATTAACATCTACGGCAATACGCTCGTCAAAGACGTACATTTTCCCATCCCAAAGCTCGCCTTGAACTTCTGGGTCTTTACCATAGGTTGCGATTCCTCCGTGCAATTGGCCGACATCTTTGTAGCCTTCACGAACCATCCAGCCTGAGAATTTCTCACAGCGAACGCCACCTGTACAGTAAACCACGACACGCTTGTCCATGAATTTTTCCTTGTTGTCACGGACCCATTGTGGCAACTCACGGAAGTTGCGGATGTCTGGGCGGATAGCACCGCGGAAATGTCCTAGGTCGTACTCGTAATCGTTACGTGTGTCAAGAACCACTGTATCTTCGTCAAGAAGGGCTTCTTTGAACTCTTTTGGAGACAAGTAAGCACCTGTTGTTTCAAGTGGGTTGATGTCGTTGTCAAAGTCGTTGTCTTCCAAACCAAGGTGGACAATTTCTTTCTTGTAGCGAACAAACATCTTCTTGAAGGCTTGTTCACTTTCTTCGTCAATCTTGAACCAGAGGTCTTCCATGCCTGGGAGGCTGTGAACGTAGTCCATGTATTTTTGAGTTGTTTCGTAGTCACCTGAAACAGTCCCGTTAATTCCCTCGTCAGCGACTAGGATACGGCCTTTGAGACCGATGGATTTACAGAAAGCCAGATGATCCGCCGCAAATTGCTCTGCGTTTTCAATTGGAGTATAAAGGTAGTAAAGTAAGACACGAATATCTTTTGCCATAAGATTTGTTCTCTTTTCTATTCTTAAATTTTCAGAATTTTTCATTCAACTATACTAGTATACCCACTTGGGAAAACGAATGCAATTTATTTGACCGGAAATTGTATAGAGAGACCTGCCACTGCACTTCATCAGTAACCATAGCGAATAACAGATAATTCTCTCAATTTTTTGACTTGCTTAGCTTGACTTTCTGACAAAATCAGCTTATTGTCAATCAATACACGTGAGATGTCAACGTTCATTTGGCTCAGAATAAATGGAGTAGAAGTTCCATCATCCTTTAATCGTCTTTTATAAATAACTAATTGATTTTTCAAGGGAGAAAGTTGAGGCGCATCCTTCATATCTTCCAATAGATGATCTATGATAGTCATCGCTTCACAACACCTTTCTCTACCTCCGGCAAACCATTTTAATGGTGTCATTCTCATTTTCCTCCTGAAATTCGCTTATAAATTGAAAAACTATAATTCCTAACTCGCGCCAGTGTTTTACCCAAACACCCTATGTAAAAAAGTCAGCAAAAATGGCAAGGTCGCTACAATATTATTGATAACATGCACCGCATAGGAAGGATAAATGCTCTTGGTATAATGGGTCAAACCAGCAAAGATGATTCCAAGTGTTGCAAAGAAGAAGATATCTAATAGACTAGGAAAATTTGAAAAATGAGGGAGAGCAAATAAAATGGACGGAAGGATCAAATCAAGACCAAATCTCGAATCTTTAAAGAAGGCGTGTTGAAGTAATCCTCTATAGAGCAACTCTTCCATCAATGGCCCCAGAAAGAATAAGGTTATATAGAGACCTAGCTCGGCAAAGTTAGTCCCACTATAACCGATCAATACGGCCCAACCTTCAGCAGTTGACTGAACGTGTCTAGCTGTTTGAATATTAAAAAATATATGAGCTACCGCTACTAGGGCTGTTAGGATTGAATACCAAAGCCATTTTTTTCTTGGAATGCGAAAGAGATAACCATGGCCTGTCTTAACCAAAATCCAAATCATGACTCCGCTAAATAGCAAACTCAAGATATTTCGAATCCAGAAGAAATTTCCTATCTGAGAAGAAAATTGCCAATAGTTTTGGACAATAAGCGTCAGCTGAGAAAGACCAAATACGAAAAATAGGTAAGAGAAGACACCACTCATTTTAAAAAGAAGACGATACTTTTTCATGACAGACCTCCTGTAGATACATGTGTATCACATCGTCGAAACTCTTAGAACTACTATTTTCTTTTTTTGCATCCTAAAAATCACTACCTCCCCTAGAGAACTAAGGAAGGCAGTGATCACATTTTTAGGAATTAGGAATGAATACACGAAATCAATCGAGCTTATGATTTTTTGTTTTTCAAGAATTCGTCGTATTGTTTTTGCATTTCGTTCAATACTTTTTCGTAGGCACCTTCAGATTTCAATTTTTCCATTAATTCTGGGATTGCTTTATCTGGATCTACAGTACCAGTGTTGATAGCTGTATCGAATTGTTGCATTGTGTTAGAAATTGCTGAAATTTCAGATTTCACACTGTCAGTGTTAAAGATAAATCCAAGTGCTGGAGATTCTTTAGCTTCTGCCAATTGTTTCTTAGAATCTGCAATTTGTTGGTCTGTAACGTTTTCGTTGATGTAAAGAATCCAGTTGTTACCAGTGTTCCATCCACCCATGTGAGTATTTCCTTTGTAGCCATCAAGGACGCGTACACGGTTTTCTTTACCTTCAATTTTTTCCCAGTTCTTGCCTTCTGGACCGTAAACAAGACCGTTCAAGAGTTCTGGGTTCGTGTTCAAGAGGTTCAACACTTCCATTGATTTTTCTTTGTTCTTAGAGTTGTTTGAGATAACAAAGTTGGCAACTTGTGTTGTTTGGTTTTTCTTAATAAAGTTAGTGATTGGTTTGATTTGGATATCTTTGTTCGCAACACGTGAAAGCAAGCTGTTACCGTAGTCAGCTGGTCCTACTGTTTCTTCACGAACGAACCAAGTATCTTGTTGAAGGTCAAATGAAGTGTCGCTTGTTGCTACGTCTTTTGGAATGTATCCTTCTTCATAGAATTTGTGAAGAGTCTTCAAGTGTTCTTTGAAACGAGGTACTTCGTAACGGTTTACGATCTTAGTAGTGTCTCCTTCAAGGTCAATAACAAATGGAAGTCCATTTGGTACTGGGTAGTCAAAGTTATCAGATGGGATAAAGTTCTTCGTAACCGCAAATGGTACTACATCTGGAGCTTTTTCTTTGATTTGTTTCAAGACTGGCTCAAGTGTTTCGTATGAAGTGACACCTGAAATATCGATACCGTATTTAGCAAGAAGTGTTCCGTTGAAGGCAAAGTTTTGAGATGATGCAACGTTAGCTGCAACTGGTACTGCATAGATCTTACCGTTTACAGTGTTCCCTTTGATGTAAGCTGGGTCAAGTGCTTTGTAAAGCTCTGCTCCTTCTTTTTTATACAATTCTGTTAAGTCAGCATAGGCACCTTTTTGAGCATTTACGACATAGTTAGATGCAAATGCGATATCATAGTTTTCACCAGATGATGTGATAACAGACATTTTCTTATCATAGTCACCCCATCCGAGGTATTGGATATCCAATTTGGCACCAACTTTTTCACCGATGATTTTGTTAGCATTTTCTAGCAATTCATCCAAGTTATCTGGTTTGTCACCAATTTGGTACATTTTGATAACAGTTTTTTCACCTGAAGCTGAGTCCGCAGCTTTTTTGTTATTACCTGTAAGGTTTCCACAAGCAGCGAGACCAGCAGCCAAAGCGACTACGCTAGCAGATGCAAAAGCATATTTTTTCCAGTTTTTCATGATAAAAACTCCTTTTTTTATTTTTAAACTTATAAACGATTTAATAATTTTTAACTTCAATCGCTATGATGAAGTTGAGAAGGGAGAAACGGTGTTTCTCAGTAAGTGCTATTCTTTCACACCACCGATGGTCAAACCTTTTACAAAGTAGCGTTGGAAGAATGGATACAGAATCGCGATTGGAAGGGTTGCAACTACAACCATGGCCATACGACCTGTTTCTTTTGGAAGAGCGACTCCCAGTTGGCCAGATAGGCCGACTGCTTTTGCAATGTAGTCCATATTTTGCTGGATTTGCATAAGCAAATATTGCAATGGATACAAGTTATCACTCTTGATGTAAAGAAGGGCGTTGAACCAGTCGTTCCAGAAACCAAGAGCTGTCAAAAGCGTAATGGTTGCGATACCTGGAAGTGACAATGGCAAACAAATCTGGAAGAAGATCCGAGCTTCACTGGCACCATCAATACGAGCAGATTCAAGAATGGCTTCTGGAATGGTCTTCTTGAAGAAGGAACGCATCAAGATGATGTTGAATGGTGAGAGAAGCATTGGAACAATCAAGGCCCAAACCGTATCACCAAGTTGAAGCAAACGAGTCACCACGATATAGCCTGGTACCAAACCAGCATTGAACAACATACTGAGAAGGGCAAAGATCGTAAAGAATCTGCGGTACTTAAAGGTTGTCCGTGAGATGGCGTAGGCATAAGTGGTTGTAATGAAGACGTTGGTCACTGTTCCGACTACGGTTACAAAAACTGAGATAAAGAGTGCTTGGAGGATCTTATCTTTAAACTGAGCTAGGAACTGGAATCCATCTACACCAAATTTCGAAGGGAAAAAGCTATATCCATACTGGAGGATGCTCTTTTCATCTGTCACCGAAATGATGATAACGAAGATAAAGGGCAAGATACAAGAAAGAGCAATCAAACCAGAGATGATACTAAAGAAGATATCTGCCTTCTTACTAAAGGAGTGAATGCCGACATTATCGATTTTTTCTTTTTTAATTTTCTTTTCTGCCATATTCTCCTCCTTTCTAGAACAAAGCTGAGTTTGGATCGACTCGTCTTGCAAGCAAGTTTGATAGGATAACCAGAATCAAACCGACAACGGATTGGTAAAGTCCGGCTGCTGAAGCCATACCGATATCTGCTGTCTGAGTCAAACCATTAAAGACATATACATCCAAAACGTTGGTTACATTGTAAAGCTGACCAGCATTATGCGGGATTTGATAGAAGAGACCAAAGTCTGCACGGAAGATATTTCCGACTGCAAGGATGGTCAATACAGTTACAAGTGGAGTCAACTGAGGAATGGTTACGTTGCGAATACGTTGCCACTTGCTAGCCCCGTCCACTGTTGCTGCTTCGTAGTAGGTTGGGTCAATTCCCATGATTGTCGCATAGTACATGACACTGCTATATCCAAATCCTTTCCAAATACCTAGGAAAAGGAGAAGGTATGGCCAAATGCCTAAGTCAGCGTAGAAGTTGACTTCCTTCATGCCAATGGATGTTAGGAAATGGTTGAAGACCCCTTTGTCAATGTTTAGGAAGGCATCTGTAAAGAAACTAATGATAACCCATGACAGGAAGTAAGGGAACAACATAGACGTTTGGAAAATCTTAACCATTCTCTTAGAGCGAAGCTCGCTGAGGATAATGGCAATCCCTACTGATACAATCAAACCGATAAAGATAAAGCCGAGATTGTAGAGAACGGTATTTCGAGTGATGATAAAGGCATCTTTTGAACTAAACAAGAATCTGAAATTATCTAACCCGACCCATTTACTATTCACAATACTATCTATGAAACCATTACTGGTCATATGGTAGTCTTTAAAGGCGACCACATTCCCAAATACTGGAATGTAAAAGAATAGAATCAACCAGAGTGCCCCTGGTAAAACCATCAAGAGAAAGATCCAGTTATCTCTCAAGGTCTTTGAAAACTTTTTCATAATTTCCTCCCTTTTTATTCCTAAAAACTGATTTCATCGAATTTTTAGGTTTGATAACGATTACATTATTAGTATACTCCTATTTGAAGGCTAGGTTAAACTACTAATTATAGAAAAAACTCCACAAATTATTTTTTGTGGAGAAGTTTTTTATAAGAAATAGGTTTCACGAGAAACACTCTGCATACGATAAATGTATTTCCTCTTTACTAATTGAAAACTTGTTCTAATATTGGGTGATGAAACTCGACAAAATGAACCTGGGCATTTATGATAGCCCCTGATTCATTTTTATCAATCTCTGGTCTTCCTTCGGTATGTAAAAGAGCAGGATTACCATCCTTGTAGCCAAAGAGAATCACCTCTGTCTCTGCTTCATTCACATAGCAAGCTAGGATTTCAAACCGCCCAGAACCTGAACCTGCACTATACACATACCATTTAAAAGTATAATTCACCCCATCTACTTGTCCAAATTGCATTATCTGGTCTGGCACTGCTAGTCCATAGTAGTGACCATATGTTGCTAAGTTAGTTGACTTAAATCTTTCACCTTTACTATCCGAATAGGATTCCATGGTTGTTTTTATCTTGTCTATTAAAGAACTATTATCTGTATCTGGCTCGCTCTCTGTGGTTACACTTGTTTTTAATAGAAATTCCTTAAAACGTTGCGCTAAGTCTGTATTCTCAGTCTCTTCAAAATTTGCAGTAGGGATAGTTTCCAGTGTCTTATCGGTATGCAAGACCTGTGCTTGCCCATCCTTCAGTGTAAATAGGTAGAAATGTTTGTCCTGATTGTCATAGTAAGCATCCAAAATCAAGTAGGCATAAGCATTGTCACTCGATACTCCAAAAACATTCCATTTGACACTTTTCTGAGAGACTGTTGTAGTTTCTAATTTTTTGATTAGTTCATTTTTTTCATCAAAGTTTGCATGCTCTAATCTATGATAGGACTGCCCCATAGAAGAAGCCCAGCTTGCAAACTCTTCCTCCCACTTTTCGGTATTGTATTGGATTAGCTTCTGAAAATCCGAGTAGTTCTTCATAATCAAGGCTTGATCAGTCGGATTAGATAACTCAAGTTCTTCCATGGCTGCAACTGTAGCAGCCATAGGTGATTGGACGGTTGTATCCTTATGATTTTTTTCGTGCGAAAGAGCCTTTTGATAGGAATCTGCTAAATAGTGAAAATAGTTGGTTGTCTCCTTGGTTTGTTGCTCCCTTGGTATTGACGGACTAGTTGCTCCATCCTCTGTCGTTTTATGGCAGGCAGATAAGACTAGCATGCTAGTAGCTAGGACTAGTAGTAGCTTTTTCATGGTCAGACCTCCAAACTATCTTTCTACCTTCATTATACTCCTTCCCTATCTCCAAATCAAAAAACATCTCCATGTGTTTAAAAGGAGATGTTTATCTGTTTGTGACAAATGCCTAAGTCGTATAAATCGTCGATGCTGTCGCAATGGTATGCCACTGGTTGGCTGTTGTGGCTGCGAAGTCCTTGTCTCCATAAAAATCAGTAAATGGAAGGATTTCGACTTCTAATTCTTCGATGTGGGCAATCTGACCTGCCAGATAAGCCTCTATACGGCTTTCTGCTCGTTTGATACGTTGCAAGAGTCCGCCCATACGGATATCGACTGTATCCAAGCCAAAGACCTTGTTTTCTTTCAGCCATTGATTGCTAAATAGGGCATGGAAGTTCTCAATCTCGTTTCTGAGTTCTGGTAATTCTTGTCTAGCGATTGCTTTTAGACTTTCTTTGTCGTTTACTTGGTAGGCCTGACGAATGCGTCGTCCAACATCGACTTTGCTACTTAAAATCTGGTTCAACTGAGCCTGAGTTTCAAAGAGATAAGCGTAAATGCCTGCTTTTTCTTTGATAGCAGCAAGCGTCTCAGCTGCCTGAGCAAAGTGCGGTTTGTCCTGTTCAGGTGTCATGTGTCGATCAAGAATCGGACAGAGAACATCCTGATAAAAGACATAGCGGTTGGGATTGATCCCGCTGAGATTGCCTGGTAGGTCTGGCAAGAGATTAGCAAGGTCAATCTGCATAAATTCCTCAACTGATAGACCTGTATTGGTCTTGAAGTGAGCAGACAAACGGTCGAGGTTATTGCGGTAGCTGAGTTCTGCCCAGATTTGCAGACTTGGTAGGATAGAAAACTGGGCAGTTTCACCACCATTATCTCCCCAACCCGTCACGATGACTTCTTTGATGTCATTAGCACGACAAGCTTTATTGGCCTCCATAGCAATGAGACGGCTGAAATGGTTGTTGGGCGTAAACCCAATCCACTTCCAAGCCCCACCTGCAAAGGCAATATCTTGGCTAATCTTGTGATGGTTGCGGAAATTGCGGTTGTATTTTTCCTCGCTATCCTGATAATAGTCCCAGTAAACCAAGGTTACACGGTCTTTGAGACGATCTAGGTAGACACGAGTTTCCTCTGGAATCTCCACGTCACGATCGTACTGGCCATCTGTTGACATGAGTTTAAAGAACATATCGCTCCACATTTGGCAGTGGAAACCATACTTGTCAGCAATATCTAATACGCGCTCCAAGTGTTGGCACATGAGAAGACTACGGTCCACAACACCGTTCAAGATGAGATAGCGTCCCAAGCCAACCAAGTGGGCCTCATCCATCCCGATATTGACCTTGCGAGTCTGCAGTTTAGACAGAGTGGCAAACATGCCATCAATCAGGTCATAAACCTTTTCTTCACCAATAAGGAGAATGTCCTCCACATCACGAAGCTCTTGCACTTCCTTAACACCCCATTTGACAAAGGCCGACAAGTGGGCCAAGGTCTGGATACAGGGCACAAAGGTCATCTCAAACTGCTGGGCATAGGCTTCGATTTCCTGCAACTCTTCAGCTGAATAAGCCCCACGGAAGTAACCAAAGTATGGCTGCCCCTCAATCTGGTAGGTGTCTTCCATATAAAGCTCAAAGGTTGAGTAGCCCATGAGAGCCAAGACCTCAATCATCTGCTTGGCAGATATGACATTCAAAACTGCATTGCGCGAACAGTCAGCCATATAGGCCAACTCTTCGTAAGCAGCTTGTTCTTCAATATCCACTTTATCATCTTCTGCCAGAGCTGTTGCCAACAAGGACAAGGCACGGTAGAGTTGGTGAGGTTTGCGATAGGTTAGTTGATAGTGTCCGCTTTCACCCTTGATAGAGATAGAGGCTTGATCAGACTGAGCGACTGCTACCTCTACATCTGCTAGCGAAATGTGCTTTTTAAGCAACTCTAATGCTTGCGCTTGTTTGGGACTAAGTCCTATAAAAACTACCATTGGTTTTCCTCCTGTAGCCAGTTGACAAGGGCACCGTAGAGATTGGCATCTGCATGATAGGTGCAAGCTTGGATAACAGGTGCGACCGTGTATTCTTCGTAGCTTTCGACAAATTCATCGACGGCTTTTTTAACACCTTGGATGAAGTCTGGATTTTGACTGATAGAGCCTCCAAGACTAATGACATCTGGATCGATGAGATACTGGATATTGAGCAAACCTTGAGCCAGATTGCGATTCATGCGCTCGATAGCTTCTTGGCAAAGGGCATTTCCAGCTGCAGCCTCTTGGTAAATCTTGCGACCATCCCAGTCAGTCTGACCAGATTTTTCAATCACGTATCGAACCATGTTCCCTGTAGATGCTAGTTGCGACCAGTTGTTAAGCTTTTCTGCTGGTGCAATGGTTGTCATGTAGCCAAACTCTCCTCCCAAGCCGTGGCGACCTCGGTGAAGTTTGCCATTGATTATCATAGCTCCGCCAATTCCTGTCCCAATCACGACACAGGCAGCATTTTCAATTTCTGGGTGAACTAGCAATTCACTAAGTCCAACACAGTTGGCATCATTTTCCAGATGAACAGGTAGCTGATGATGAGCAAGCATCTCATACCAAGAAAAGCCATGGATGTAAGGCACGGCACTGATTCCCTCAATCACACCTGTTTCTTGATTGACCGCACCTGGAACGCTCATAGCAATCCCGCTGTAATCCTGTTCTGATAAGCGTTGGTCTAGCCATGCCAGTAAATCTTCTAGGGTTTCTGGTGTCGGTGTACTTGTCTTATCTAGTATTTTTCCATCAGGAGTCAGACTGGCAAACTTAATCCCAGTCCCTCCGATATCAATGGTTGCAATGGTCATTGTTCTTTACCGTAAAAAGGGGCGAATCAGCAGTTAGTCCTTACTCTTTCGCCCCTCCTTTCTATCTCATAGTATTAGTTATCAAACACTTTAAAACTGTTAAATGTCTTCTTTTTTGATCAATTCTGTGCGAATTTCTTGTGGTGCTAATAGTCCTGAATGAACTGGATATGGTCGTTCAAGCAAGTCCAAAATGGTTTGCTGGTGTTCTGATATACGTACATTTTCTTGACTCATATTGTAGTAACGAAGTACATATCCTTCTTCATTTTCAGCTACCTTAAAGGCTGTCGGGCAGACTTGTGGCAAGCTGAGCGCCGCATGGCTCAAGAGGCTGCCAGTCGCTGCCACACTTCCTTCTTGTTTAGCAACTTGAAGACTAGTGAATGGTGTTTGGAAGGCTTTGGCACGACGGAAGGCTGAGAAGCGTTCTTGGGCTTGATGGCATTCCAGAGCAAACTCGACTTCAAACTCACGCAAGCACTGAGCTTCTGGTGTCGGGAAGTAACCCCAGTCACCTAGCTCACCTGATGCACGAAGAATGGTCACTGCAATGGTGTCATCTCCAAGGATTTCATACTCGTGCAATCCTTTATTGGCCACTGTCACCCCTTTTTCATCATACAGACTGACAAAGGCTTGTTGGTGTTGAGGATTTTCAGGATTTTCCCATGAAGCCGCTGGTTTATTTGGTCGTGTCACCACCTCATAAATGCTTTCCGAATCATTGCTTGGACGCGTATTATGAGTCTTGACCAAGAGACGAATACGGTGGTCCTTAGCGGTGTTGGTAAAGCGAGTCTTGAAGCGGATCTGTGGATTGTCAACAAAGACGGTCATCTCTGTTTCAAGAAGAATGCTTGTCCATTCATCTGAGCGTCTAGCTTCACGCGTCATAAACTCGATGATACCTCTTTGTTCCGCATCCAGTTTTTCATCAGCACTTACTGGAATTGTCAATTCATGCTTGAGCAAGATCTTGGCAAAACGAGCTGTATTTTCCAAGACCTCATAACCTGTCAACTCTGCGTAAATAGGCTCTGTTCCTTTTGGTTGGAAATAGATGTACTCATTTCCGATGTCACCACGGTCTTCAAAGCGAACAACATCTTCATACGCTTCATGAGTTGTCTTGTCGTAGACTGTGATATTTTCATCCACACTGACCGTTACAAATGGCGTATCAATCACTCCATTTTGGTAAATACCGTCACGGTGTTCCTGTTCTCCTTCGAGCAATTGGAAGGTTGTCCAAGAAAGTGGTGCTAGATGAACAGGTACTGTCACGCGCACTTGACGAGCAATGCGAGCCTGACGGAACTTGTCTTTTGGCAAATCATACTCAAAATTAGCTCCCAGATCTTCGATTTTCGCTTCTACAGCATGCCCTTCCAAGTCTTCGACACGGTAGCTTGGCAAGGTCAAGGCTGCCATCTTCTTATAGCCTTCTGTTGGGTGCAATTCTTTGAAATCACAAGTCGCTACATCAATCACGGTGCTGACTGTATCAACCTTGTCATGCAAGCCTGTGTTAATGACGGTAAAGAGATGGTCGCTTTGGGCTTCGTGGGTTGCGATTTTACCCTTCCATTCGTTGAGAAGGTTGGTCTTAACAAAGTTTCCGACTTGGCTGACCTTGGCAAAACGTGTCTCCATCTCACGGTGAACCTCGTCCACGCTACAGCCACAGATACTATCATGCGGTGCATTTTGTAGAAGGACTTTCCAAGCATAGGTCAACTGGTCCTTATGGTTGTGCCCACCAGTGATGACAGTCAATGGCTCCACTACTTGTTCTAGGAGGTTGCTATTTTCTTGGAAAGCTTGTTTGAGGTAAATACGGGATGAAGAAGTGTTAGCAAGTGTATACCAACCGTCTGTTTCTTGACTGGTCAACTCACCCGTAACGGTAGATAGTTGCTCAGGTAGAGCACTTTCTACTGCATGGACATAGTCATCAAATGAACTATGAACAAAAGTCACATCTGGGAAGAGTTCATTGGCCACACGAATGGCTTCGCTCAGATTTCGCTGTACAGGCTGGTGGTCACATCCGTTCATCATCAACCATTGGTTGGTCGAAGCGTAGTCACGCACGTCTGACAATTTTTGTTTCCAGAAAGTTAGGGCCTCGTCCTTATCAACTGGGATTTCATTCCCGTTACTGTACCAGTTGGCAAAGAGGATACCGAGGACGCGGCTTCCGTCCGCACCCTGCCAGTACATTTCTGAAAACTGGGAAGTAAACTGCTCATCTTCGAGAACTTGGTTGTCAAATCCAATCGGCTTCACACCACGCCCAAAGGCTGCCACGTGAATGCCTGATTTCTGAAGGATTTGAGGAGCTTGTCCCATATTTCCAAAGGTATCTGGGAAGTAACCAATCTGAGTGGATTTGCCCCATTTTGCACATTCTGCTTGACCAATCAAGGTATTGCGGACGTTGGCTTCACTTGAAATCAAGTAATCATCCTGCAAGATGTAAAAGGGACCAATTTTGAGTTTGCCTTCGTCAATGTAACCTTGGACTTTGTCGCGATTTTCAGGGCGAATTTCCAAATAGTCATCCAGGACAATGGTTTGTCCATCCAAGTGGAAACTCTTAAACTCAGGGTCATTTTCAAAGAGATCAAAAAGATTGTCAAACAACTCCACCAACTGCATACGGTGGCTTTCAAAAGGTAAGTACCACTCACGGTCCCAGTGACTATGTGAGATAATATGTACAACAACATTTTCCATGAAGTAAAACCTCATTCTAAATTTAAATTTTAACGTTTTAAATGTAAAGGTGTGATTCTTTCCTAGAATCAGTTGAGCGAAAGCATGCTCCTTATACTCAATGAAAATCAAAGAGCAAACTAGGAAGCTAGCCGCAGGTTGCTCAAAGCACTGCTTTGAGGTTGTAGATAGAGCTGACGAAGTCAGTAACATCTATACGGCAAGGTAAAGCTGACGTGGTTTGAAGAGATTTTCGAAGAGTATTAGCGTATATCCAAGTAATCCAAGACCAACTCACAGAACATCATGTTGGCCCATGAGAACCATTCGCGAGAGTAGAGCGTTGGATCATCTACGTGGAAGCTTTCATGCATGACACCTGTCCCACCATCACAGGCAACGAGCTGATCGAGCAAGAATTTCTTCTCCGCCTTATCTCTTGTTGTCAAGCCTTGGATAGAAAGGGCGATTGGCCAGATATAGCGATAGAAGGTATGAGAACTTCCGAGACCGCTAGCGTATGCTCCTTGGTAGAAGTATGGATTTTCAGGGCTCAGAATGGTGCGACGAGTTTCTTGGTAAACCTCATCGTCGATCGCACAGTATCCAAGATATGGAGCAGCCAGTAGACTTGGCACGTTTGGATCATCCATGATGCTAGCATTTCCTAGACCATCCACTTCAAAGGCATAAATCTTTTCACCCTTGCTGTTAGTAGTGTAGGCGTAATTTTCGATGCCTTCTTGGATTTCAGCCTGGAGACGATTAGCGTCTGAGATGATGTTTTGGCTATCAGCTAGGTCTAGTTCTGCAAAGATTTCTTGCACATAACCCAAGACAACGACCGCAAACATATTGGATGGAATCAAATAGCTATACTGACAGCAGTCATCACTCGGGCGGAAGGCTGACCAAGTCATACCTGTCAGGGCAAAGTCAGGTCCAAATCCATCATTTACCAGAGTATCTTCCTTGCGGTCTGTATCCCGAACAAAACGATAAGGTGAATTGTTGTGGTCTTGTTCCACTGCCCAAAGATGAAGAATTTCCTTGGTCGCTGCGACAAAAGCATCATCAAACTGACTGGTTTCCCCTGTTTCTTTCCAAAGGAGATAAGCCAACTGCAAAGGATAGCAAAGGGAGTCCACCTCATACTTGCGTTCCCAAATCCAGCCGTTAAGGTCTGTGTGGTCTGTCTCATGGTGACCCTTCCAGTTCTCCTCAATGTTAAAAGAGTTGGCATAAGGATCCTTGAGCACTAAGGTCATCTGACGCTTGACCAAACCTGCAATGGTCTGACGCAAGAGAGGATCTCTTTTAGCCACATGAAGATAGGGTCTGAGTTGGGCAGTCGAATCACGAAGCCACATAGCAGGAATATCCCCTGTCAGTACAAAGGTCGAACCATCTTCTAGGATTTCAACCGTATTGTCCAAGGTGTCTGTGTAGCAACGCTCAAAGACTTCCACCCACTCCGGATGGTCCTTAGCCCGCTCCGCTACTTCATCTAGCCATTCTCTAACAATTTCTTTCGAATAAATCATCGTGCAGTTTCCTCTTTCAAACAAGTTTCATGTTCAGTATAAAGCTTTTAGCTTAGAAAATATATACACAAATGTTAGTCATTTCTCTACAAAATTGCTTTCTTTTGAACTCCATATCTAAAGGCCCCCTTTTTCTGATATAATGTAGAAAAATAGCTAAAGGAAAGACTATGAAACCACTACTTGAAACCATCGATACCCGCTTTGGTACTGCCAGCAAACATGCCTTTTCTCGAGGAAATACCCTGCCCTACACAGGCGTACCTTTTGGGATGAATTATTTTGTTCCCCAGACCAGTGAGCAGGAGGGAGCTTGGTTTTTCGATCCGCATCTGCCCATCTTTCAGGGGATTCGCTTAACCCACCAGCCCAGCCCTTGGATTGGCGACTATTCTTGGCTACTCCTAACACCTGTCACAGGCCAGCTTGGGGGAGACAGTCTCTTTCACCGCCAGTCCTCTTATGATATCGAAAAAGCCTCTTTCCAACCTCATTATCTGAAGATTTTCTCCCTGCGCTATCAGATTGAAGCCCAACTGACACCGACTTGCTACGGCGCTTCTATTCGCCTAGAGCAAAAGCAAGGCAAAGCCCTCTCCCTCTACCTTCACGTGGCAGATGACTTGACAGTCAAGCAAGTAGATAAGCGGACTCTGGCCCTAAGACAAGAAGGTAAAACTGAGACTAACAAAAATCTACTAACTATGTTCACTGCCCTGCAAATGAATACGGATATTCTTGCTGTCAGCCAAGAAGGTGGAGACTGGCGAATTGACCTAGCAGATGGTCATGCCGAGATTCGGCTAGCGGCTTCTTTCATCTCCCCTTCTCAAGCTCTGCTTAATATACCTCAAAAGGACTTTGATAGCTGTAAAGCAAGTGCGAAAGCGGACTGGGAAAATCTCCTCCATCGTTTTGATGTGCTGGAGACAGGAGAGGCTGACCGAACCTTCTTTGACCACTGCCTTTACAGACTCTTTCTCTTCCCGCAGACTTTTTATGAGGTTGATGAATCAGGGCAAGCCATCCACATGGATCTGGCTACTGGTACTGTCAAGCACGGTGTCCTCTTTAGCAACAATGGTTTCTGGGATACCTTCCGAACTACATTTCCCCTCTTTGCCCTTATCATACCAGAACACTATCACCGCTTTTTAGAGGGTTTCCTCAATAGCTACCGCGATACTGGATTCCTTCCAAAGTGGCTAGCTCCAGATGAACGTGGCATGATGCCCGGTACCCTGCTAGATGGCATTATCGCGGATAGCGCCTGCAAGGACATGGCTCCCGACTTGGAAGAAGAACTCCTTCAAGCCATGCTTGAAACAGCCACCAAGTCCGACCCTCTCGGCATCAATGGTCGCCACGGACTAGCCCAATACCAAGAGCTTGGCTACCTCTCTACCGACCACCACGAAAGTGTCAGCCATACCCTAGACTATGCCTATAGTGATTTTTGCATCGCTAGCTGTGCCGAAAAGCTTGGTCAGAATGACATCGCTGAGACTTATCGGACAGCATCACAAAATTACCAGCATCTATTTGACGCTGAAACAGGTTACATGCGAGCGCGAAATTGTCAAGGAAACTTCCGTCCTGACTTCTCTCCATACAGTTGGGGACGCGACTACGCCGAATGCTCTGCCATTCAAGCGACTTTAGGCGTCCTCCACGACATCCCAGGTTTGCGTCAACTCATGGGTGGAAAAGAAACCTTTAGCAACTATCTTTTGAAAACCTGTCAGGACGCTCCTCTCTTTGAGACGACAGGCTATGGTTACGAGATTCATGAAATGAGCGAGATGGCTACTTCTCCCTTTGGACAACTCGCCATTTCCAACCAGCCTAGCTTTCACATCCCTTATCTCTTCCGCTATAGCAACTACCCAGACTACACTGCCCTTCTCATCAAAACCCTGCGTCAGAAAGCCTTTCACCCAAGCTGGGAAGCCTATCCTGGCGATGAGGACAATGGTAGTCTCTCTGCTTGGTACATCTGGTCAGCTCTTGGTTTTTATCCGACCTGTCCAGGCAAGCCCAGCTACGATCTCGGAATTCCTCTCTTTGACCACCTCCGTATCTACCTGGCTAAGGAAAATAAATGGCTGGATATACATGCCGAGCAAAACTACAGCCATTTCAACTTTGTCAAAGAATGCCGATTGGACAAGTCCCCAGTATCTAGCATTCAACACCAAGACCTCTTGAAAGCTGAGCAACTGACCTTCACCCTCAGCTGGTTGCCAAGTCACTCATAACCAAAAGAACCTTTGCATGACGCAAAGGTTCTTCTTTTATGAAACTTGGACCTGAAGCTGGTCAACCAGCTCCCCATCTAGCGTTAAATTCAGATAAAAATCAAGGATTTTATCTCCTGCAAAATACAAGGTTGGCAGCGTCAGCCTTTTTTTATTCTCACCAACTTGAAACGCAAGGACTTGAGTCTCGTCCCGATAGGCGACACCATGCACACCCGTCCCTGGTTGAATCGAAATCTTAGCTTCCAAAGGACTGCTAGATTCTCTGCGCCTCACTGTAAAGTGGACATTTTCTCCCTTTGCCACAGCTAGACTTTTTTCTAAGAACTCTAGTTGCTGAACAGCTTCTTTTCTCGACAAGGTAGGTGTTTTATAGAGTGAAATCTTGGTCAACAAAGGCAAAGCCTGGGCCTCTGTAATGATGACACGAATCTTCTGCGCCTTAACGACTGATCCTCGTAAGAAGCGTTTGTAACCAACAGTATAGCCGGATCCAAACTCCTGCCAAACACCATCCAACTCTACCTGAACACGGAAAGCAGCGATGCGTTGCCCCAGCTTCAAATCTTCTCTTAACTCAATCACATCAAAAGTCTTGGGAGTTCCTAAATCAATCTCTAACTGGATTGGCAACTCTGCATCACTTGCCCAAGAACTAGCCTCCAGTCCATCTGTCATATGATGACCGGCATAGTCTGGTGATAGAGCAGGGCCAGATACCTTAGCTCCCAAAGCCAAATCTTCTTTATATAGCTCGTCACGGTAGGTAGCAAATTCATAGAGACGCTGGATATCCTTTTCGTCAAAGAGGCCATCTTGATTCGGTGGGATATTAAGCAAGAGTGGGGTTCCCCGCCCTACCGAGTGAAAGTAGATTTCGACCAACTCCTCAAGAGACTTAGGGTCCTGATCCTCATGGTAAAACCAGCCCGGCCGAAGAGAAACATCTGCCTCACCGATTGAAAATAGCGTCCCAAAGGGGTCTCCGTGCTGTAGATAATCTAATTCCGCCTCTGTCCCCAACTGGTCTGGCTTGACTTTTTGCCACAAGGGATCCCCTGCATAGCCTCGTTCATTGCCAATCCAGCGAATACTGGTCCCTTCAGTTGAGAAAATCAAACAATCGCCCTGCAAGTCACGAATGGTTTCAAACCAAGTCTCAAATTCATAGTTGACTTTTTGGGCCCCTTCGCCTCGAGCACCATCCATCCACACCTCAGCAAACTTCCCAGCATTGCCATAAGCAGGATTTGACAAGATTTCCTTCAATTGAGCCAGATAGTAGGCATTGTAGTCCGCTTCTTGGCCCACGTGATAGAGGGGGCTGTGAGCATCCCAAGGAGACAAATACACTCCCATGTCCATGTCAAACTCAGTTACAGCTTTGGAAACCTCAAGGAGCAAGTCCCCCTTTCCATCCCTCCAAGGGCTAGCCTTGACCGAATAATCTGTATGGGCCGTCGGGTAGAGGACAAAACCATCGTGGTGCTTAACCACCAAAATCAGTTTTTTAAAACCCGTTTCTTTGAGTACCCGAACCCATTCACGCGCATCCAACTTAGTCGGGTTAAAACGCTTGGGATCCTGCCCACTTCCCCATTCTTGGTCATAAAAGGTATTGGGGCCAAAATGGATAAAGGCAGCTAGTTCATCCTCTAAATAAGCTAGCTGGGCCTGACTTGGCAATGGTCCATGTGGTTTTATTTTCGTCATCATCTCACATCTCTTTCTCTTGTTCACAAAGTTATCCACAACTTGTGGATAAGAAAACATGCCTAAAAACTAGTTTTTCTAGACTCCAGCTCTTTGACTTTGAACCTATCACCTTCAGCAAACTCTGCTCAAATCCCCACTGCACTAGGATTTCTACTAGAAAGCTGGCCAGTTACTAGTTGCCGGTACTATTATCAAGACCCCTCTAGGATATTAGCTGAATGTCCTGCTCTCCCCAGACTTATCCACAACTTGTGAATAAACCCTTCTTCCTAGTTCTTACCTCGTTGACTATAACAAAAAATCTAGGTACCGTCAATAAGACAAGGCTGTCTTCCTAAATACTCGGAAAAGATTCTATAATTTGTACAATATACATTTTATGCCATTCGAAAGAAAGGCTTTCAGATAGATTTCATATAATTTTCTAAGCGACTTTCAATCACTGTTCCTCTCAATTCCTCGTTAGAACTGAATTAAAATCTGGACATTTCTTCTTAAAATGTGAAATTTAGCATAATTTTTTCAAAAAATATTATATTCTTTTTAGTAGAAGTTTATACATTTATTTCCTCTAATTCCTTTTGCCATCGTATAATAACATAAAATACTACTAAAACCTTGTTTTGTCCGAATTTTTAATCATTTTTTACTATTGACACGCCTCTGAGAATATGATATAACGTAAATGTAAGCGGTACCAAAAAGGTGCCACCGTAGAAATTTTTAAGGAGGAAAACACATGTCTTCACATCCAATTCAGGTATTCTCAGAAATTGGGAAACTGAAAAAAGTTATGTTGCACCGTCCAGGCAAAGAGTTGGAAAACTTGTTGCCGGACTATCTCGAAAGGCTTCTTTTTGATGACATTCCATTCTTGGAAGATGCTCAAAAAGAACATGACGCATTTGCTCAAGCTCTTCGTGATGAAGGAATTGAGGTCCTTTACCTAGAGCAATTGGCTGCTGAATCATTGACTTCCCCAGAAATCCGCGATCAATTTATCGAGGAATATTTAGACGAAGCCAACATCCGTGGTCGTCAAACCAAGGCGGCTATTCGTGAATTGCTTCACGGTATCAAGGACAACCAAGAATTGGTTGAAAAAACTATGGCAGGGGTTCAAAAAGTTGAATTGCCAGAAATTCCTGAAGAAGCAAAAGGCTTAACTGACTTGGTTGACTCAGACTATCCATTTGCAATCGACCCAATGCCAAACCTCTACTTCACTCGCGACCCATTTGCAACTATTGGTAATGCCGTATCGCTTAACCACATGTATGCAGATACTCGTAACCGTGAAACTCTTTATGGTAAATATATTTTCAAACACCATCCAATCTATGGTGGAAAAGTAGAATTGGTCTACAACCGTGAAGAAGATACACGTATTGAAGGTGGAGATGAGCTCGTTCTTTCTAAAGACGTTCTTGCAGTAGGTATCTCTCAACGTACAGATGCAGCTTCAATTGAAAAACTCTTGGTGAACATCTTCAAGAAAAATGTTGGCTTCAAGAAAGTATTGGCATTTGAATTTGCTAACAACCGTAAATTCATGCACTTGGATACTGTCTTCACCATGGTTGACTACGACAAGTTCACAATTCACCCAGAAATCGAAGGCGATCTTCGTGTGTACTCTGTCACTTATGAAGATGAAAAACTCAAGATTGTTGAAGAAAAAGGTGACTTAGCTGAACTTCTTGCAAAGAACCTCGGCGTAGAAAAAGTTCATTTGATCCGTTGCGGTGGTGGCAATATCGTAGCAGCTGCGCGTGAACAATGGAATGATGGCTCCAACACTTTGACAATCGCACCTGGTGTAGTCGTCGTTTATGCCCGCAATACCATTACCAATAAGATCCTAGAAGAATACGGGCTTCGCTTGATTAAGATTCGCGGAAGCGAATTGGTTCGGGGCCGTGGTGGACCTCGTTGTATGTCTATGCCATTTGAACGTGAAGAAGTATAATCGCTGTTCAGTATTTGTCAATAAAAAATGTAAAAAAATAGAAAGAGGAAATAATAGAATGACACATTCAGTATTCCAAGGACGCAGCTTCTTAGCAGAAAAAGACTTTACTCGCGCAGAGTTAGAATACCTTATCGGTCTTTCAGCTCACTTGAAGGATTTGAAAAAACGCAATATCCAACACCACTACCTTGCTGGTAAAAATATCGCCCTCCTGTTTGAAAAAACTTCTACTCGTACACGTGCAGCCTTTACAACTGCAGCTATTGACCTTGGTGCTCATCCAGAATACCTCGGAGCAAATGACATTCAGTTAGGTAAAAAAGAATCTACTGAAGATACTGCAAAAGTTTTGGGACGCATGTTTGACGGGATTGAATTCCGTGGTTTCAGCCAACGTATGGTTGAAGAACTGGCAAAATTCTCAGGTGTTCCAGTATGGAATGGTCTAACTGACGAATGGCACCCAACTCAAATGCTCGCTGACTACTTGACTGTTCAAGAAAACTTCGGTCGCTTGGAAGGCTTGACATTGGTATACTGTGGTGATGGACGCAACAACGTTGCCAATAGCTTGCTCGTAACAGGTGCTATCCTTGGTGTTAACGTTCACATCTTCTCACCAAAAGAACTCTTCCCAGAAAAAGAAATCGTTGAATTGGCTGAAGGATTTGCTAAAGAAAGTGGTGCACACATCCTCATCACCGAAGATGCAGACGAAGCTGTCAAAGGTGCCGATGTACTTTACACAGACGTTTGGGTATCTATGGGTGAAGAAGACAAATTCGCAGAACGCGTTGCACTTTTGAAACCTTACCAAGTCAATATGGACTTAGTGAAAAAAGCTGGCAACGAAAACTTGATCTTCTTGCACTGTTTACCAGCATTCCACGACACTCACACTGTCTATGGTAAAGATGTTGCTGAAAAATTTGGCGTAGAAGAAATGGAAGTAACAGACGAAGTCTTCCGTAGCAAGTATGCTCGCCACTTTGACCAAGCAGAAAACCGCATGCACACTATCAAAGCTGTTATGGCTGCTACTCTTGGAAATCTCTACATTCCTAAAGTATAAAACTTACTCGTATACACAACACAGGGGTTGAGACGAAAGCTATGATAGCTTATCAGTTCTAGCGAAAGAAAGCAAGGATCCTCTTTGACAAATTTGCCACCTTACTCTTGTCATCTTCCTGCTTCCTAGTCTCATTCTGATAAACGTCAGCTATGCGTCTAGCCCCTTTTAGTTCGTAGTAATGACTAATTTGTCTTTTGAAAAGATACTACCTGTACTTCATATTTTATTATCATACCTGCCTGTAGCTCTTGGAGTTCTGTCAGGTTTACCATATTAAAGAAAGGAGAGCTCATGTCTCATAGAAAAATCGTCGTTGCTTTAGGCGGAAATGCCATCCTCTCCACTGATCCATCTGCCCAAGCTCAACAAGCTGCTCTGGTAGAAACAGCTCGTCATCTGGTTAAGTTGATTCAAAACGGAGATGAACTGATCATCACTCACGGAAATGGTCCTCAGGTGGGTAATCTCTTGCTTCAACACTTGATGGCAGATTCGGAAAAAAACCCTGCCTTCCCCCTTGATTCTTTGGTTGCCATGACCGAGGGTAGTATCGGTTTTTGGCTACAATGTGCTCTTGATAACGCATTGCTCGATGTAGGACTTGATAAAAATGTCGCTTCTGTTGTTACCCAAGTTATAGTAGACAAGGAAGACCCTGCCTTTATCAATCCCACCAAACCAATCGGTCCATTCTACTCAGAAGAGGATGCCAAAGCTGAGAGCGAAAAAACAGGAGCAACCTTCAAAGAAGATGCCGGTCGTGGCTGGCGTAAAGTGGTGGCTTCACCAAAACCAATCGACATTAAAGAAATCAACAGCATCCGCACCTTGCTCGATAATGGTCAAGTTGTCATCGCAGCAGGTGGAGGAGGTATCCCTGTCGTTAAAAATGAAAACGGTTACTTACGTGGGGTCGAAGCCGTTATCGACAAAGACTTTGCGTCTCAACGACTAGCAGAACTCGTCGAAGCTGACCTCTTTATCGTCCTTACTGGCGTAGACTATGTTTATGTCAACTACAATAAACCAGACCAAGAAAAACTTGAACACGTTACTATCAGTCAACTAAAAGAATACATCAAACAAGGACAATTCGCACCGGGTAGCATGCTACCCAAAGTCGAAGCTGCTATCGATTTTGTGACCAACCGCCCAGAAGGCAAGGCTGTTATCACTTCCCTCAGCAATCTAGGCGCCTTGATCGAGTCCGAAAGCGGAACAATTATTGTTAAAGACTAGCCATTTTAACCCAAGTACAAGCTCTAACTAGGAGTACTCAGGTAAACCAACATCATTCGTTTTTATACTTTGTGGCATAGTTTAGGAGGAAAAACAAATGAGTGAAAAAACAAAAAAAAGGTTCCAAATGCCTTCATCTTACACTGTTTTGATCATTATTATTGCTATCATGGCAATCTTGACTTGGATCATTCCAGCAGGTAAGTATGACACGAACGAAGCAGGTGGCCTCATTGCAGGTACCTATCAAACTGTTGACTCTAATCCCCAAGGGATTTACGATATTCTAATGGCTCCAATCCGGGCGATGCTCGGTCACGAACCAACTAAAGCCGCTATTGACGTAGCCTTCTTCATCCTCATGGTTGGAGGATTTCTAGGTGTCGTCAATGCGACAGGCACATTAGATGTTGGTATTGCCTCTATTGTTAAGAAATACAAAGGACGCGAAAAAATGCTGATCCTCATCCTCATGCCCCTCTTTGCACTTGGAGGAACAACTTATGGTATGGGTGAAGAAACCATGGCATTTTATCCACTCCTTGTTCCTGTTATGATGGCTGTTGGTTTTGATAGCATTACTGCCGTTGCCATCATTCTACTAGGTTCTCAAGTTGGCTGTCTTGCCTCTACTCTCAATCCCTTTGCTACTGTTATCGCTTCTGATACCGCAGGTGTGTCATCTATGGACGGGGTTATCCTTCGTATCATCTTCTGGTTTGTTATGACAGGTATTAGTACTTACTTTGTCTACCGCTATGCAGAAAAGATTCAAAAGGATCCCACAAAATCACTTGTCTACTCTCAACGTGAAGAAGACCTTAAACACTTCAATGTCACTGATAACGAAAATGCTCCATCTGTCTTGAACAAGAAACAAAAACATGTTCTTGCCTTGTTCATCTTGACTTTCATCATCATGATCGCCAGCTTTATCCCTTGGGTAGACTTGCACATCACTCTATTTGAAGACTTCAAGAATTGGTTGATTGGTCTCCCTGTTATCGGTGGAGCTATCGGTTCATCTGCTCTACCATTCGGTAGCTGGTACTTCCCAGAAGGTGCGATGCTCTTTGCTGTGATGGGTATTCTTATTGGTGTTGTTTACGGCCTTAAGGAAAGCAAGATTATCTCTACTTTTATGGCTGGTGCAGCAGATCTTCTCACCGTAGCCTTGATTTGTGCAGTGGCTCGTGGTATCCAAGTTATCATGAATGACGGTATGATTACTGCAACTATTCTACACTGGGGTGAAGTCGGACTTCAAGGTCTCTCTTCTCAAGTCTTCATCGTTTTGACTTACCTCTTCTACCTTCCTATGTCATTCCTTATCCCATCTTCATCTGGACTTGCCAGTGCTACAATGGGAATCATGGCACCACTTGGTGAGTTCGTTAACGTAAAACCTAGTCTCATCATCACTGCCTATCAATCTGCATCTGGTGTACTAAACCTTGTCGCTCCAACTTCTGGTATCGTTATGGGGGCTCTCGCGCTCGGCCGTATCAGTCTAGGAACTTGGTGGAAATTTGTTACTAAACTCATTGTCGTTATTGTCATTGTGAGCATGCTTCTTCTTATCCTAGGTACCTTCCTACCATTCCTTTAGAACAAAGTGTGAGGTAAAACGAATGACCGTCTACATCACTGACTCCATTAAACAGAGCTTTATACAGAGTCTAAAGACTCTCATCTCCTACCCATCTGTCCTCCAAGAAGGGGAAAATGGGACACCTTTTGGACAAGCTATCCAAGACGTTCTAGAAAAGACGCTGGAAATCTGCCGTGAACTTGGCTTTAAAACTTATATTGATCCCAAGGGCTATTATGGTTATGCAGAGGTTGGTGAGGGAGAACTCCTTGCCATCCTCTGCCACTTGGATGTTGTGCCTGCAGGAGATTTGTCAGATTGGCAATCTCCTCCATTTGAAGCAACTATCAGAGAAGGAAAACTCTTTGGACGAGGGGCACAAGACGACAAAGGTCCTTCACTGGCAGCTCTCTATGCAGTGAAAAGCTTGCTTGACCAAGGCATCCAATTTAAGAAGCGCGTGCGTTTTATCTTTGGTACGGATGAAGAAACTCTTTGGAGATGTATGGCACGCTACAACGCCCTCGAAGAACAAGCCAGCATGGGATTTGCACCGGATTCGTCATTTCCTTTGACATACGCTGAAAAGGGGCTCCTTCAAGTCAAGCTTCATGGCCCCGGTTCTGATCATCTCAAGCTCGATGTCGGAGGTGCCTTTAATGTTGTACCAGATAAGGCAAGTTACCAAGGTCCTCTTTATGAAGCGGTTTGTAGGGGGTTGAAGGAAGCAAATTTTGATCACCAAACCACAGACCAAACCGTGACCGTACTCGGGGTACCTAAACACGCCAAAGATGCTAGTCAAGGTGTCAATGCAGTCATTCGACTTGCTAGTGTACTCGCACCTCTCCAACCCCACTCTGCCCTCCATTTTCTAACCGACAAAGCAGGGCAAGATGGTAAAGGGCTTGGAATCTTTGGAGAAGTTGCTGATGAACCGTCTGGTTCCCTTTCCTTTAATGTTGCAGGGTTGACCATCAATCCCGATCGCTCCGAAATTCGGATCGATATACGCATACCTGTGCTAGCAGATAAGGAGAAACTGGTGGCACAGCTCACTCAGTGCGCCAAAGACTACCAACTTGACTACCAAGAATTTGACTATCTAGCCCCCCTCTATGTCGCAAGAGATAGCCAACTTGTTACTACCCTTATGCAAGTCTACCAAGAAAAAACCGGAGATAAAACTCCTCCTCTCTCATCAGGTGGTGCTACCTTTGCCCGCACCATGCCAAACTGTGTAGCCTTTGGCGCTCTTTTCCCAGGAGCACAACAAACTGAACATCAGGCAAATGAAGCAGCTGTCCTAGACGATCTTTATCACGCTATGGACATCTACGCAGAGGCGGTTTACCGTCTCGCAACCTAACCAGATAATCGTTTCTACCCAAAAAATCCCGCAGATTTGCGGGATTTTCTCTTGCATCAATGTGCCAACATTTCTTGGGCGATTTCTTGTCCAGATAGCTTATCTGGATAGTAGGTTGGCCAGTTATCCATCTCTTCAAAGAGGGCTTCTTGGCTAGTACCTCCAAAGAAGATATGGAAATGTTCTGCCTTGACTGGAGCGATATTGTGGTCACTAAACTGAACGTACTTGAACTGTCCAGCATCCGCATCTGTCGCTTCAAAGAGGAAGCGCACGCCACGATTGCCTTTCTTATAAGTCAAGATTTTCTTGCCGACATACTTGTAGGTGAATTTCTTGCTTTGGCCACCTTGAACAAATTCCATAGTGTTGTCCGTGATGTTGATCTTGGTCACATCTGTCTGATAGCCTTTTCTATAGTAGGCCTTGTACTCATCCTTGGTCATCTTGCCAGTCAACTTAGCCTTGTAGTCAAAGACTTGATCGAAGGTTCCATCCTCAAGGAAAGGATAGACCGACTGCCAGTTGCCCACATAGTCACTCAAGGTGCGGTCCTTGACGTCAGCATCCTCAAAGTAACCATTGTGAACTGTCTTGGTATTTTCTTCCTTCTCTGGCTCGATTTCTGGTCCTTCTTGGTCCGTTGTCTGTTTCAAAGCCTTGAGGTTTTTCTCCATCACGGAGATATAGTCCTCACCGGCCTTGGTTGCTTCTTCTGTCAGACTTTCTAGCGGATTGAGCACGTCTAGTTTGACACCTGTTTCTTTTGAAAGTGTATTTGCTAGGGCTTGTGAGGCATTTTCTTCAAAGTAGATATAAGAAATCTTATTTTTCTTGATATACTCTGTCAATTCTGCCAAACGTGCTGCTGATGGTTCTGCATCTGGTGAGAGACCTGAGATGGATACTTGCTTGAGACCGTAGTCCAAGGCAAGGTAGTTAAAGGCAGCGTGCTGGGTCACAAAGCTCTTTTGTTTGGCTTGAGACAAGCCATCTGTGTAGGCCTTGTCCAATGCTTGCAATTTTTCAATATAAGCAGCCGCATTCTTTTCAAAAGTCTCTTTTTTATCAGGATAATCTGCTGACAAGCTGTCACGGATATGCTCTACCAGTTTGATGGCGCGTGCTGGTGATAACCAAACGTGAGGATCGTAGTCGTGATGGTGACCTTCACCGCCGTGATCATGACCTTCCTCTTCTTCCTCACCACCTGGTAAGAGCAGCATATTTCCTGTTGCCTTGATGGTTTTCACTTTTTTCTTATCCAAGGATTCTAGCAATTTTGGAACCCAAGTTTCCATATTTTCATTTTCATAGACAAAGGTATCTGCATCTTGGATTTTGGCAACTGCCTTGGCAGACGGTTCATACTCATGGGGTTCTGTACCCGCACCGATTAGAAGTTCTACATTAGCAGTATCTCCTGCGACTTGCTTGGTAAATTCGTAGACAGGGTAAAAGGTTGTCACGATATTTAGCTTCCCATCTGCCTGTTTTTGATTGGAACAAGCCACTAAAAACAGGGCACATAGACTAGCTAGTAGTAAGCTAATTTTTTTCATTTCATTCTCCTATTTGATAAAACGTTTCAGTAGACTGACTAACAAAAAGACAGCTACAAAGATAATGGTGATACTAGCGCTAGCAGGGGTTTCCGCATAGTAGGAAATATAGAGTCCTGCCACCATTCCCAAAAAGCCAATAGCACTGGCTAGCAACATAACGGATTTAAAGTTTTTCCCCAGACGAAGGGCAATACTAGCTGGCAAGACCATAATGGTCGATACCAAAAGAGCTCCTGCAGCTGGAATCATAAGGGCAATGGCCACCCCTGTCACCATGTTAAAGAGGATGGACATAGTACGAACTGGCAAGCCATCGACAAAAGCCGTGTCCTCATCAAAGGTCAGGATGTACATAGGACGTAAGAACAAGAAGGTCAAGAGCAAAACGACCGCAGCAATGGCAAAGAGGAAAATCACCTGCTCCTGGCTAATGGTCACAATAGACCCAAAGAGATATTGGTCCAAACTCATGGAACTCGAACTTTTCCCCTTACTCATGACAATCAGAGACACTGCAAGTCCTGTTGACATGAGGATGGCAGTTCCGATTTCCATAAAGTTCTTATAGACTGTCCGGAGATACTCCAAAAAGACCGCAGCAATCAAGACGATAGCAATGGTTGAAATAGTTGGAGAAATTCCCAAAACCAGACCAAAGGCTACTCCTGATAGAGAAACGTGACTGAGGGTATCACTCATGAGACTCTGACGACGTAAGATAAGGAAAGTCCCAAGAACTGGAGAAAAGAGACTCATGGCAATGACAGCCAAGAAGGCACGCTGCATAAAGTCATAGGATAACAAACTAAGCATGTTCCACCTCCTGGTCGCTTTCGTGAACGTTGAAACAACGCCATGGCGAATCTTGGTTACGAACCAGATGGATATTGCGATCCGCATAGTCCTTGACCTCCTCAGGGTCATGGGTAATCATCAAAACAGCCTTACCATGATGGTGGGCACTATGGTGCATGAGTTCGTAAAATTCATTTTTGCTTCCAGCATCCATCCCTGTCGTCGGCTCATCCAAGACAAAGATATCTGGGTCAGAAGCAAACATCCGAGCAATCACTGCTCGTTGCTTTTGCCCCCCAGAGAGGGAGCCAATTCGTTTGTCACGGTGTTCCCACATACCAACCGAGTCTAGACTGGCCTTGATATGTTCCTCATCATGAGCATTTAAGCGACGGAACCAGCCCTTTCGCGGATAGCGACCCGACTTGACAAATTCATAAACCGTACTTGGAAAGCCAGCATTAAAACTGGCTATCTGCTGGGGAAGATAAGCTATCCTTAGCTTTTTTCCATGAGTATTTGTCTTTGAGATGGTTACCTTGCCAAATCTTGGCTGCAAGATGCCTAGACTCGCCTTGATCAGCGTTGTCTTGGCAGCCCCATTTTCACCAGTCAGGGTGACAAACTCCCCACTATCAACACTGTAGTTGATATGCTCGAGGACAGGTTCCTTGTCATAATAGAAAGACAAGTCCTCTACTGTAATATACCGCATTATTTGATTTCTCCTACTAAAGCAGTTAAAAACCGCTGGATAACTTCTTGTTCATTTGGAGTAAACTGACTTGCCACTTGTTCATAGGCTAAGAGCGTGTGTTCATGATGATGGTGGTGTTCCTCTGCCACTGGTCGAGCCAGCTCTGTCAGTTGGTAAAAAATCACACGCGCATCCTTTGGATCTCTGGATGTCTCTAACATGCCCTCTTTGACCAAAGACTTGATAGCCTTGGTCACTGCCGCCTGACTAACGTTAAGACGACGGGCCAACTCCGAGTTGGTTAGGGATTCTTCTGACAAGAGCATGAGGATGTGTTCCTGAGTATTGGTCAAGGCTACGTCACTCGTGCAATGCCCGATTAGAATTTCATGCTGGTTCTCAGATCTCAAGATCACCTCGTTTAAAAAGTTATCGATTTCCTGTGCAAGCTGTCTCATGTGTTACTCCTTCCCTAGCTATCTTTTCGTAAAAAACATAGATAGCCACCGATTCTTTACTGGTTAATTATATCATAAACCAAAAAAGAGTCAAGGGAAAAAGGCGTAAAAACGTTTCCCTAGACTCTTCTAGATGTAAAATTTAACCTATTTTTGCTTTGGTTTTCGACTCGATAAGATACCTGCCAAACCAGCTACCATTCCCATCAAGAGCAAGAAGATGGACTGTTCGCTTCCTGTATTTGGGAGGGCTTTTTCTGAGACAACTGCTTTCTTGCTAAATTGACCTGCCACCTCATAAGTCAGTGGCACATTTGTAGTCGCATCATTAGCAGCCGCATTCGTTTGAGGTGTTTCTACTGGCAGACTAAAGGTTGTAGAATCCACAGAAATCGTCCGTGAGTTCGGGTTGATCTTTTCATACTGGGTCAAATCAGCGGTTTTAAGATACTCTTCAAAGGCTGCATCCATAGAAGGACCTTCTTCACGCGCGCCACCTAACATCGTGTAGCCATCACCACCTGCAGCTAGGAAATCATTGGTTGCAAGATAGTAGGTTTTTGCAAGGTCTAGAAGATCATAACGACCAGTCGCACGGTTTTTAACCTGGATAGCCAAGACACGTTTGCCTGATGGTAGGTTGGTATCATAGTAGACCTTCACACCTGAAACTTGCAAGAAACCACCACTTGGCTCTAACAATGGTTGCCCGTTCTCATCCAAGACCTTCTTGCCATCCTTATCGACCTGCAAGATAGATCCGAGTGATTTTTCAAACATATCCAATACTTGTTGCCCAGTCACTTGGATTTGTGAGATGGTATTTCCAAATGGAAGAACGGCAATGACATTTCCTTTAGTGATCGGTTTGCCTTTTGCAATGGTTTCACGCAAGCCACCACCATTTGTCACAGCGATGTCTGTCGGATGGCTAAATCCTGTTTGACCATACTGATAGAGGGAGTCTGCTACGACGTTTCCGAGGTTGGTTTCACGAACTCGAACATTTTCACGATCACCGTTGAGCTCTACAGGGCTGTTTGAGACGACTTCAACAGCATTTTCAGCGTCGTATTTTTGTTTAATATCTTTGACTAGTTTTTCAACTGTAGGATTAGCTGGTAATTTTTTAGCATCAGCAGCTGCAATCAACGTAGGATTGCCCAAAAGCTGACGTGATTTGTAGATAACTTTCCCAACATTATGAAGGTAGCTTCCTGTTTGGTTATAAGTAACATTGTCGCCATAAGTTGTGGAAGCTACTGTGTGAGAATGTCCATCAATAACCGTCACACGTTTGCCTTTGAGACGAGGATTTTTAGATAGAGCTTCTGCCAAGGTTGAACCACGCCACTCAACTGGAGTTGTGGTATCTACACCCAAGTGAGCGAGCACAACATAGTGTTTGTAGTCTTTACCTTCTGCATGCGCCTTGGCTTGAACTTCTTCGATGACCTTATTGACTT
Source organism: Streptococcus mitis (assembly GCF_003943905.1). Lineage (GTDB taxonomy): Bacteria > Bacillota > Bacilli > Lactobacillales > Streptococcaceae > Streptococcus > Streptococcus mitis_BC. Next base: position 94,671 of record NZ_RJNS01000002.1, on the reverse strand, counting down.
CAGAGATTGGATCTGTAAAAGTTACCCCTTTGACATTTTTAGGGTGGGTTTTTGTAGCAGTTTCAGGTGTCGTCACACCGATTACAACAAACTCATCACCTTCCACAGTCTTATCTTTATCAACGATTGTAGAAGCTTCAAAAAGACGAGCGCCATTGACATAGGTATTTGAGCTAAGTAATGGGAATTTCAAGATTTCCTTGTATTTTTTAACTTCATCAAGACCAAAGTCAAACTCATGGTTTCCTACTGCCATGGCATCATACTGCATCTGATTGAGAATTTCAGCACGCGCTTCACCCTTAGTAGAGTTGGAAATCGGTAAACCTTGGAAAGCGTCTCCCGCATCAACAACCAGCGTATTTTGATTTGATTTCGCACGTTCCTGCTCAATGACAGTCGCTAACTTGGCATCTCCAATTACTCCCTTTTCCTCTACAATACGACCATGGACATCATTGGTGTGTAAGATAACGGTGTCCTTTTCTTCGCTTTTAGTAGATTCAGCAGGAGCTGACGGAGCTTCTGCAGGTGCAACGGTTGCTGGAGTCGCTACCTCATTTGTTGAAGTTGCTGGCGCTGCAGGGTTCGACACAGGAGCTGGAGTCGATGACGTAGCGGGAGTTGCTACAACAGCTGAACTTTCTGCAGGAGTTGTTGCTTCCTCAGCATAGACTTGTCCAGCTAAAAAAGCTGGGGCTAATAGAGCTGTCGACAAGACAGGTAACAAAGAGCGTTTATTCATTTTGAAATCCTTTTCTTTTCTTTTTTCCTTTATATTATACGATATTTATGAAAAAAATGAAACTTTTGACTGATTTTTATATAAAATATTCGTCATTTAACCAAAAAACCTGAACCAAACAGTTCAAGTTTTTTTAATCAATTTATTGGAAATCTTTGATATTTCCATCATAGGTCGCCCAGTCCTTGCTAAAGAAGCGGTCATTCATCTTGTAGTCTGGGGCTGGTTTTGGATCCGTCAAGAAGGGATTCACAACCTTATCAAAAGCCAACCAACCCAACCAGCCTAAGTGGATGGTATCCTTGATAAAGTAAGGTTCTCCTCCTTTTTTAGAAAAGTCAGCAATATTGGTAAAGCCTTGACTTTCCAGCTGATAACGAATTTTCTCCACTGCGTGTTGGTACATTTCTTCACTGAGTTCTGTGTATTCCATCCATTTCTTGTTGACGGGCTGGATAACAAAGAGCACATTGACTTTTGATTTGGCAAATTGATTGAGAACCAGCTGCAAATCATTGTATTCAGACGACTTTAGGAAGTTATAATTTTTTTGATACCCTTCCCATTTTTTTAAGTCTTTTTTGACCTCATACGTGTAGAAATGATTCTCCATCCCCATATCGTTATTAGTCGTATTTGCCTCTGCATCCTTACGGGCAATTTCTTCTAAAGCGTCATAAGAAAACTGATCAGGAAGATCTTTTAAATAGTTTTCTACATGTTCTTTGTACTTGAGTTTCCCCCGAATGGAAAATTGACCAAAAAGAGAGGACTGCTTTTCATTGAATCGTGCAAAGAGGTTGATGATAAGTCGATCAGCATCTGACAAGTCCTCTCCTTTTGAAAGCTTTTGAAGGATGCCTTTCAATGCCACACTCGGATTCTGCTTCAACAAACGCGTCGCAGCATGCTTAGCCGAAATGTCCTCAGATTGATTTTCCAAAAAAGCTGTCAACTGGTCGCTATTAAAGAATCTCTGAAACGCTGCGGGCTCGTAATCTGTCTCTGTAAACCACTGAGGAGAGATGACAAATACCGCCTGCTTTTCCTCGATTTCTGGTAAGATTTGCTGCATACCGAAATACTGATTGAGAGAAGCCGCTCCTGCCTGACCCAAAAAGTACGGTCGATATGGACGATTGTATTTTTCCGCTAAAACAGCAGGATGCATACTGTCAAAACGAATCCACTCACTTGACCCTAGAAAAGGGATAAAACGCATATTTGGATCCGTAAGGGCCCTCACTTTTTGGCTTCTCTCTTTAAAGCTCTCTGTACTAACAGAAGCCGCCGAATACTTCTCCTCCATCAGATTGTGGCTTGTTGTACTTGGATAAAAAAAGATAAGTAGAAGAACCAAAAATCCAGCAATGAAGATAGGCCCGAAGATCAGCCACAAGCGTTTAAGCATTCTTTAACTCCGTAATACCTTCTACGATTTTATTAGCTGTATTCCAGTCATCACGACCGAACTCCGTTACTGGAACACGAATGTCAAAACGGTTTTCAATCTCAACAATCAATTCAACCGTCCCCATGCTATCCAAGACACCGGCATCAAAAAGATCTTCATCCATCATGTCAGAAACATCTTCCATAAACAACTCATCAATAATTTCAATAACTTCTGATTTGATATCCATTTTTTATATCCTTTTATTTTTTAAACCATAAATCATTCAAAAATCCAGAAAAGATTAAGAATGAAATCATCACGACATGGAAGGTGACAACCATGCCAAGCAACTGAATCCAGCGATTCTCAGGTAAGGAACCCTTCCCAGCTTTTTTCCGTTCTTTATTGAGCGCTTTTTTCTTACGAAGCCAGGCATCATTGATGACCAGCCCAATCCCATGAAAAAGTCCATAGGCGATGTAGTACCAGGTCACACCATGCCAAAATCCCATAATCAGCATATTGAGAATGTAGGCTACACTTGAAGTCACATTGCGATTTTTAAAGACCTTCTTTCTGGTCAACACCATAACCATCCGCATAAAGACAAAGTCACGGAACCAGAAAGACAGACTCATGTGCCAGCGATTCCAAAACTCTTTTAAATCCCTTGACAAAAAGGGCTTATTAAAATTGATGGGACTATGAATCCCCATCAAGTTTGAAATTGCTAAGGCAAACATAGAGTAGCCCGCAAAATCAAAGAAGAGCTCCAGACCAAAGGTGTACATGACCGCTAAAGCATAGAGGTTAAAGAAACCACCTGACTGCAAGGCTAAGTTCTTTAAAGGAGGCAACAAAATCTCTCCCAGAATATGGGCCAAGATAAACTTGTAGAGAAAGCCAAGCATGATATACTTGACAGCCTCTTCTAGCATGTCCATCAGCTCATCCCGCTCAGGAATGGTCTCATAATTTTCATTGAAGCGTTTAAAACGATCAATGGGACCACTTGAGAAAGTCGGCATAAAGAGAAGAAAACGCAAGAATTGCCAGATCGTTAAATCCTTGATGACACCGTCTCTCAACTCAACGATGACCCCTACTGCACGAAAGGTTAAGTAAGAAATTCCCAAAAATCCAAGCAAAGACTGCGTTCCATTGATAGCTGGCTGAACCTTGACAAAGATAATGGGAAGTAGGGACAGAAAACTAACTAGGTAAAAGACCCACTTGCCATCCTTACTTTTTCGATAATGCTTGTAGAAGAGTACGAGCAATATTTCCCAGCAAAGGTAAATACCTAATGCAACCAATTGATTGGTCTTCCCACCCACCAACATGGTTACGATAAAGAAGAGACTAACCAGCACCTCATACCAGGAAAAACGTTTCTTGAAAAAGAGCCCGATAAATATCGGTAGGGTCGCAGCAATCACATACAAAAAATAATAAAGATTGCCATAAGGTTCCAAATGAGGTAGCTGTTTGTAAAGCTCCATCATCTATTGTTTACCTCATTAATCAAGCCCTTAATATCAATTTTACCATTAGGCGTTAGTGGCAAACTGTCTCGATAGAGAAACTTGGATGGCATCATATAAGACATCATGATATCTGCTAAGTCTTCCTTAATAGCCTTGGTAATATCGATATCACGTTCAAACTGCTGACGGACACCGTCCTTTAGGATGACATAGGCCAGTAGATTTTGCACCTTGTGATCCTTGTTATAGCGTGGAACAGCAACAGCCGACTCGATATAGCGAGATTTGTTGAGATTTTGAGAGACATCTTCAAGCTCAATGCGATAACCATTGAACTTAATCTGGAAGTCCATGCGTCCACCGTAGAGAAGCAAGCCCTCATCTGTCATAGTTCCTACATCCCCTGTATGGTAGGCCGGAAGACCTTCGAATTCAAAGAAAGCTTCTGCTGTTTTTTCAGGATTATTCATATAACCTTTTGAAACAGCTGGCCCAGAAACGATGATTTCTCCCTGTTCACCATTTGGAACTTTCTTACCTTCCTCATCAATGATAAAGGTCGGAGAATCCGCCTTGGTATAGCCGATTGGCAGGCGTTTGAGAGTCTTCAACATCTCGTCTGTTACAGCAACTGCTGACAAAGCTACTGTCGCTTCTGTTGGTCCGTAGGCATTGATAATACGGGCATGTGGGAATCGCTCACGTAGTTTTTGAGCTGTTTTGACCGTCAATTCTTCACCATCAAAGTAGAAATGCGTGATTCCTGGCATTTTCTCACTGTTAAAGTCTTCTGACAACATGGCCATATCTGCAAAGGAAGGTGTTGAGGTCCAGATAGCAATGGGCAAGGAAAAAATCGTCGCAAAGAGTTTTTTGAAGTCCTGAGTAATGGCTGAAGGAAGAGCGAAAAGCGTGCCACCAAGTGCCAAAGTCGGTGCCCAGTACATGACAGATAGATCAAAAGAATAAGGGGGCTGAGCCAGCATTTGTGGACGACTTGGCGTCGCAAATTCCTTATCTGTAATCATCCAGTTGGTAAAGCTGAGGAGATTATCATGGGAAATCTGCACTCCCTTTGGCTTACCAGTCGTACCAGAAGTAAAGATGATGTAGTAGTTGTCATCTCCCTTGACTGGATGGTTCATCTCGTAGCTAGAAGCTTGAGCAAAAGCTTCATGAACTTGCTCTAAATTCAGCATCGGTGTGCTTGTTTGCTCTAATAGAAATTCTGAAATGGCAATAATCAAACTTGGCTCTGCAACTTCTACGATAGCATAAACTCGTTCCAAGGCCGAATGGCTGTCAATAGGAATGTAGGCATGCCCCAACTTAGTCAGCGCTACAAAGGTAGCCAACATCTCATACTCCTGACCACCAAAAACGACGACTGGAGATTTCTCAGGCAAGCCAAGTCGATCGATAGCTGCAGCTAAACTATCTGAATCAGCCTTCAGATCACCATAAGTGTGCTCTTGACCTAAAACATTGTAGACAGGATATGTTGGATGTGTTTGAGCAAAGTGCTCAATCGTTTCAATCATATCTTTTATCGGTTTATTAGACACGGTTTTTCTTCTCCTTCAAACTAGAACTCATTATAAATAAAGGTTCCTTGACTCTGACCAAGGTAACTAAAAAAATAAAGCAAACCAAGTAAGATTACAAAATATAGGACGGTCTGTCCCAAAAACATATATAATTTTCTGTGTTTTCCCATAGTTAGTGTGTTCAATTTTCTATGATTTTTCAAAAAAGCTATGCAACTATGCATTTACTACCTTATCTTCCTAACATTGTACCATTTTATCAACCTTTTTTTCAACTGTTTACCATAACTTAAAAGTTCGTTTTAGCTTATTTTAAGATAAGTTAAGATATCAATCTTTTTGTCATAAATAAAGACAAAAAAGAGCCTGAGATTTCCATCTCAAACTCTGTTGCCAATCACTCTTTTATCTTAGAAAAGTGAGAATACGAGGACTGCTAAGGACGCTCCGAGGATAGGTCCCACAACAGGAATCCAAGCATAAGACCAGTCTCCGTCTCCCTTGTTTGGAATTGGCAAGATGCTGTGCATGATACGAGGTCCAAGGTCACGAGCTGGGTTCAAGGCATAACCCGTTGTCCCACCTAGTGAAAGACCGATACCGACAATCAACGTTCCCACTGCAAAGGTCCCTAAACCGGCTTGAAGGTCATAGAGTCCCAAGGCAAAGATTGTCAAGAGCAAAACAAAAGTTCCAAGGATTTCGCTAACCAAGTTCGATACTGTGTTCTTGATTGCTGGTCCAGTACTAAATGTCGCTAGGATATTTCCTGCGTTTTCTTCCGCCTCATAGTGTGGTTTGAATTGCAACCAAACCAAAATCTGAGCCACCATCGCTCCTGCGAATTGGGCTAGGATATAAGGGAAAACAGAAGCCCAAGAGAGCGTTCCTTTTAAGGCCATAGCAAACGTCACAGCTGGATTTAGGTGGGCTGGGCTGAGCGTGCCAGATACAAAGGCTGCAACAGCTACAGCAATTCCCCATCCCATAGTAATCACAATCCATCCTGAATTGTTGCTCTTGGTTTTGGGAAGAACCACACCTGCAACAACACCATTTCCTAGGAGGATCAGGATTAAGGTCCCCAAAAATTCTCCAAATAATTCTTTCATCATATCTTTGTCTCCATTTAAAAGAAGGGGCGAGCGACAAGGAATGCTGCCCTCCCTCTCTTCTAGTTTTTCTTAATTTTTTAGTTCTGCTAAATCGTTTTGAGCAAGAGCTGCTTCGACATCCGCATGGTAGGCTGCTTTTTCTTCTTCAGTCCAATCATAGAATCGTCCCATTTCATCCAGAACTGGCTCAACGATGCTATCTAAACTATCACGCATGAAGAGCATGTGGTTGGTACGGCGAAGGAGGAAGTCAACTGGGCTAAGAGCCAATTCATTGCGCATTGCATAGTGAAGGGACAAGGTGTCTGCCAAGCTGAGTCCTGGCGCCTGTTCCAAGCTGTGAGCAAGGGCAAAGACCTTCGGTGCATTTGAACCGTATAGATTTGCTAGATAGTGAGCTTCCTTGCTATCCAAACCACGTGAAACTCCAAGTTGAGCAAAGGCTTCGATTTCTGAATCCACATTTGCTGGGTTCAATTCTCCACCTGAAACAGGGTAAGTCTTAGAGTTGATGAGTTTAAAGCTACGGTCAAATTCGGCTTTAAGGATGTCAACCACGCGCTCCATAGCTCCTTCAGCCATCTTACGGTAGTCTGTGATTTTACCACCAGCAAGGGTCAAAAGGCCATTGTCATCACGGTCCAAGCTCGAACCACGAGAAACTGCAGATGGATCCAAATGTTTCTCAGATGTGCTGCTTTCAAGCTTGCTGACAGCAGATTCAACATCTTCACGCGTCTTTTCTTTCGAGAGATAAGCTTCGACAGTCGCAATCAAGTTATTGAAGCTTTCATCGCTGATGGTTCCGTTGTTTCCACCATTGTAGTCAGAAGCGCTATTGCCTGCAATCAATGGACGAAGACCTGCCCAGCTGCTTTCGATATCATCGATAGTAATGTTAGCTTCTGGGAAGCGGTTGTTGACAATGCCAAGTAGATAATCTACATCTTCCTGAGTCACTTTTGGATGTTCCAAATCGCCTGTGTAGTCTGTATCAGTTGTACCGAAGTAGGTCTTGTTTTCACGTGGGAGAACAAAAACCATACGACCGTCACCCAAACCTGTGTCAAAGTAAACTGGCTGTGAAACCTTGATTTTGCTTGAATCCACTACCAAGTGAACTCCCTTGGTTGGACGCATTTGTGAGAATTGGGTTCCCTTATTGGACAAATTACGTACCTTGTCGCTCCAAGGACCTGTTGTGTTAATAACCAGACGAGCCTTAATTTCAAAGACTTGGTCTGTCAACAAATCACGAGCTACAACACCTGTAATCTTGCCACTTTCGTCAAAGAGGAAGCCTTCTGCCTTAACGTGGTTGGCAATGAGTGCACCGTCTTGGTTGGCACGTTTGATGTTTTCAATCACGAGACGCGCATCGTTATTACGGAAGTCAAGATAAACCCCACCTCCTACCAAACCTTCTTTCTTCAAGTTTGGCTGGCGTTCCAAGACTTCTTCCTTGCTCAAGACCTTGTTAGCAGCTGGCGTATTGTTAACCCCTGCCAAAAGGTCGTACAAGTCCATGGCTACTTTGAGACGGAAGAGGCTAAATGTCGCTCCATCCTCATCGTAAACTGGCAAAAGCATTGGATCTGGTTTTGGAATGTGTGGAGCGATTTGTTGAACCACTGCACGTTCAGAAACTGTATCTGAGACTACTTCCACGTCAAATTGTTTGAGGTAACGCAGACCTCCGTGAACCAATTTTGTTGAACGGCTAGATGTTCCTTCTGCGAAGTCCTGCATTTCAATCAAACCAGTCTCAAGACCACTTGCTGCTGCCTGCAAGGCTACACCTGCCCCTGTGATTCCTCCACCGATAATCAAAAGATCCAGAGTACGTTCCTGCATTTTTTTAATTGATAATTCTCGTGTTTTCTTTGAAAATTCCATATTTACACACTTTCTAACTGAGTCGTTTCATTCTTAAGCTGATCATTGCATCAAGAAACCGTATTAGTCGTCGATTTCCGCAAAGACTTGCGTTGCTTTCACAGCCTTCTTCCAGCCCTTGTAGAGTTGTTCCTTGCGCGATTCGTTCATGGATGGCTCAAAGAGTTCTCCTGTCTCGTTCAAGAGTTTCAACTCATCCAAGTCCTTCCAGTAGCCCACTGACAATCCTGCTAGGAAGGCTGCACCTAGGGCAGTTGTTTCCAAGTTTTTAGCGCGGGCGATATCAATTCCCAAGATGTCAGCCTGGAACTGCATGAGGAAGTTGTTCATGGCTGCACCACCATCTACCTTCAAGACTTGGATAGCTGTCTGCGCATCCACTTGCATCGTGTCGATGATGTCACGCACTTGATAAGCGATAGATTGCAAAGTCGCCTTGATAAAGTCTTCTTTGCTTGTTCCACGAGTTAAGCCAAAGACCGAACCACGAGCGTTTTGATTCCAGTATGGAGCCCCTAGACCTGTAAAGGCAGGTACGACATAGACTTCGTCATTGTTGTGAGAATTGAGAGCATATTTTTCAGACTCTGGTGAATTTTCAACCATGCGAAGTCCATCACGAAGCCACTGAATGGCACTTCCTGCGATGAAGATAGAACCTTCCAAGGCATAGTAAACCTTGCCGTTGATTCCATAACCAATCGTTGTCAAAAGGTTGTTTTCAGACAACTGCATCTCTTCACCAGTGTTCATAATAATGAAAGAACCTGTTCCATAAGTATTTTTGACCATACCTGGTTCAAAGGCCAACTGACCGAAGAGGGCTGCCTGTTGGTCCCCAGCCATACCTGAAATTGGTACTTCTCCACCGTAGAAATGGAATGGAGCAGTCTTGCCGTAGATTTCAGAGTTAGAACGAACTTCTGGAAGCATAGCCTTAGGAATGTTGAGGATTTCCAAAATCTCATCATCCCATTTGAGTTCTTTAATGTTATAGAGCATTGTACGGGCTGCATTTGAGTAGTCCGTCACATGAGCCGCACCGTCAGTCAATTTCCAAACCAACCAAGTATCGATAGTACCAAAGAGCAATTCTCCTTTTTCTGCTCTCTCTTGAGCGCCTTCTACATGGTCCAAAATCCAACGAACCTTGGTAGCAGAGAAGTAAGCATCGATAACCAAACCAGTCTTTTCATGGAATTTTTCCACATAACCTTGGCTTTTTAGTTGTTCAGCCAGAGGAGCAGTTTGACGTGATTGCCAAACGATAGCATTGTAGATAGGGAGCCCTGTTTTCTTATCCCAGACGACAGTTGTTTCACGCTGGTTGGTGATCCCGATTGCTTCGATTTGACTTGGTTTCACACCACTTTCGATGAAAGCACCCGCGATAACTGACTGAACAGAGTTCCAAATTTCATTGGCATTGTGCTCAACCCAACCTGCTTGAGGAAAAATCTGAGTGAATTCTTTTTGACTAGAGCTGACCTTTTCTCCTTTTTTGTTAAAAATGATGGCACGAGAACTGGTCGTTCCTTGGTCAATAGCCATGATGTATTTTTCTTGTGACATGTGCTGTCCTCCTGATAAAATCTTGAGGGGATTCCTCTTTACAGTAACTAGTATACAAAATAAAGCGCTTTCTTGTTTATCAATTTTTTTAAAATTTTAAAAAAATGTGAGGAGATTGTGCGAATTTCACAAAAAAGACCTGAAAATTCAGGTCTTTTAGGCAAATAGCATCTGACGAATCGTAGCTAAATCCTCCATATCCAAATCATTTTTTAAATAATAAACTGGTGTTTGTTCCTTCTTATAAATCGGGTTGTTGGTAATTAACAAATCATAATGTCGACTAGGATCATAGGCTTCTATGGTAATGAAACGATTGTATTCCAAATACCGTTTCAAAATGGCAGCCATCCTAGAAAAGACAAGGAAACCAGATGTCAAATCCAGACCAATCCTCATATGTTGGCCACCATTTTCTGCCATATACTCTATCAACTGGAGCCATTCCCAGAGAATTTTCTTATCCAGGTCGGTCCGCTGATGAAAGGCAGGCAAAATATGAAAAATTCTTTCTGCAGTCCCTCTAAAATCATGTTCCATCAGCAAATAGGGATGGCGATTCTCTGTCTGGTATCTGTACTGATCTTGTAAAATATAGCCCTTGTAGAGATAAACTTGACCACAAAGCTGACTGAGTTCATAGGTGACATGGTCCTCTGTGTAGTCCCCCAGCAACTCCTCTTTCTTCATCTCTTGAATCAATTGCGTCAGCAAATCGGCTAATTGCCCTCCAAAACCAAGAATATACTCCATAGTATGAAGGGGCAAGATACGATGGGAAAGGAGAAATGAAAAGAATACCATCATCTCACCATCCTCAGCCCCTAGAGGAAGGTGTTGCCCAGCAAAAAAGGACGGAGCCTTTCTCAGCAAACGAAGGTAGAAAATATTGTCAAAATACCCTCGCATTTTTTCTTCTATGACTTGAAACTGACAGGCATTGACCCGGAGGCGCTGTTGACTGATGTGAGCCCAGAGAACCAAGTCCAATTTCTGACCTGAAGACAAGCTAGCACCGCAGATTTCTTCTAGGGTAGCAATCTCTTGTTTTCTCTCAGCTTTCTGCATGTGACCTTCCCACTCCTGACTGGACCAGACCTTGCGGAAAAGACAGAAATAGAAATAGCGAATCTGATGCTCCGGACCTCGCCAACGGCCATTTTGGATCGATAAGTCAAACTCTGACAAAATCTGATTTAGACTAGCTAAGTGGCGACCAAGCGTGGCCTCACTAATCATCAATTCTTGAGCCAACTGATGAGCTAGAAACTGTTGGTGATAGAGAAGGTAAACCAAAATTTGGTATTTAATGGCATTGTCTAGAAACAAGCTCCGAATCTCTCTCCCCTTTGTGGCAGCACCAATCGACAAACGTAGATTTTCATCTTCCAAGTGGATGGTCAGCTCTAGCCCTCTTTCCAAGGCATTTTCGTTAATCAGAGAAATGTACTTGGTTAGGGTCGCCTTTGAAAAACCTGTTTCTTCCATGGCTTTCTTGACTGTTGTCTGCGAATCTTGTAATAGAAAGGAAAGGACTAAAAATTGGCCAGATTCGGCTTTTTCCATCAAATCACCTAAATACATTTGTTACCCCTTTCATTTTCTCCTACAAGCATAGCATAAATCTTTCAAATGCTGAAATAATCTGTTTCTCATTTTATTTTAAGGCCGATTTTCTCGTCATTATTCCTCAGAAACAACAAACACACGGCTCCCCCTTTGGGCATTTTTATGCTAAAATAGAAGGTATGGATAAAATTATTAAAACTATATCAGAAAGCGGAGCCTTTCGTGCTTTTGTCCTTGATAGCACTGAAACCGTCCGCACTGCTCAAGAAAAACATCAAACTCAAGCCAGTTCAACTGTTGCACTTGGCCGTACCCTTATCGCTAGCCAGATTCTCGCAGCCAATGAAAAAGGAAATACCAAGCTAACAGTTAAAGTTCTTGGAACCAGCTCTCTTGGTGCCATCATCACGGTTGCAGATACCAAGGGAAACGTCAAAGGCTACGTTCAAAATCCAGGTGTTGACATCAAAAAGACTGCAACTGGTGAAGTCCTTGTCGGACCTTTTGTCGGCAATGGCCAATTTCTCGTTATCACAGACTACGGTACTGGAAATCCCTACAACTCCATGACTCCCCTCATCTCTGGGGAAATCGGTGAAGACTTAGCCTACTACCTGACTGAAAGTCAACAAACCCCTTCAGCAGTCGGCCTCAATGTTCTTTTGGATAAAGATGACAAGGTCAATGTTGCCGGTGGTTTTCTTCTCCAAGTATTGCCAGGAGCCAAGGAAGAAGAGATTGCTCGCTTTGAGAAACGCATCCAAGAAATGCCAGCTATCTCAACACTTCTGGAAAGCGAAGACCATATCGAATCTCTCCTCAAGGCTATCTACGGTGACGAATCCTACAAACGCCTATCTGAAGAAGAAATTCGTTTCCAATGCGACTGCAGCAAAGACCGTTTTATGAACGCTCTTGCCAGCCTTCCAAGCTCAGACCTTGAGGAAATGAAAGAGGAAGACCACGGGGCAGAAATCACTTGTCAATTCTGCCAAACAACTTATAACTTTGATGAAAACGACCTGGAGGAACTCATTCGTGACAAATCTTAATACACCTTTTATGATTGGCAATGTTGAGATTCCCAATCGTACCGTTTTAGCACCCATGGCTGGCGTGACCAACTCAGCCTTTCGTACCATCGCAAAAGAGCTCGGAGCTGGACTCGTTGTAATGGAAATGGTATCTGACAAGGGTATCCAATACAACAATGAAAAAACCTTGCATATGCTTCATATCGATGAAGGCGAAAACCCTGTCTCTATCCAACTTTTTGGTAGCGATGAAGACAGCCTCGCACGCGCAGCAGAATTCATTCAAGAAAACACCAAGACTGATATCGTCGATATCAACATGGGCTGCCCTGTTAACAAGATCGTGAAGAACGAAGCTGGCGCTATGTGGCTCAAGGATCCAGACAAGATCTACTCTATTATCAACAAGGTCCAATCTGTCCTTGATATCCCCCTCACTGTCAAAATGCGCACTGGCTGGTCTGATCCATCCCTGGCCGTGGAGAATGCCCTCGCAGCAGAGGCTGCAGGTGTCTCTGCCCTCGCTATGCATGGCCGTACCCGCGAACAAATGTACACAGGCCACGCAGACCTCGAAACCTTGCACGATGTAGCCCAAGCACTGACTAAGATCCCATTTATCGCCAACGGTGACATCCGTACAGTTCAAGATGCTAAACAACGCATCGAAGAAGTTGGTGCTGACGCAGTTATGATTGGCCGAGCAGCCATGGGTAATCCCTACCTCTTCAATCAAATCAACCACTACTTTGAAACAGGAGAAATTCTCCCTGATTTGACTTTCGAGGACAAGATGAAAATCGCCTACGAACATTTGAAACGCCTGATTAACCTCAAAGGAGAAAATATAGCCGTTCGTGAATTCCGCGGCCTCGCTCCTCACTACCTCCGGGGAACATCTGGCGCTGCCAAACTTCGTGGAGCCATTTCACAAGCCAGCACCCTAGCAGAGATTGAAGCACTCTTGCAATTAGACAAAGCATAGTCTCACATCTACAACTCACAAAAACGGCAAGGATCAAAAATGAGTCTTGCCGTTTTTTATATGTTTTCATCTTGTAAATCTAATTGCTTCACTCTAGCTATATAGTAGGACATAATCAAAAACAAATTGAGGCTGACAATCCATATAGACCATTCATGAAGAAAATGCATCAATACAGCCAAGCTGATTGCGCCCACTATGAAACTTCCTACAACAATCCCATAATTTAAGGCCTGACGACGGTATTCTTGGATATTTCCTTCTCTTCTAGCAATGCGATACAAAGCGGTCAGCATCTTTCGGTAATTTCCAGATGTCATAAAAACGACATAGGGATGATCTTCAATCAAACTGCCCGTAAATGTTAGCATCATCATTCCTGTTCCAAAAGCGATGAAAGGAACTTCTAATAGAGGAAATCGTGAAAAGAAAGGTAGAATAAGAGTTCCAATAAATAAAGGGAGCAGCATCTTAACCCGCCAGTAGGCCGTTTTGCGGTATTCTTTCATGTGCAATGCAAACAGAAATCCTAGAGAAAAGAAAATAATGGAGCAGAATCGTAGCATCGTATTGATAACATTTGAGTCGTGCCAATCAGATATCAGTAGGAGAATATTCCCTGTCTGTGTCGCTACCAAACTATGGTATTGAATATGGCAAAACACATCCAAAGAACCACCTACAAATCCAAGAAATACTCCCATCAGTCGTGTGTTTTGAGGTAAGATTAGTTTATCCGCCATGTATTATCACTCGTTTTCCTTTGATTTTTTTATTATACCACTTTCTCTTGGAGAAACTAAGTGAAAAACAGTTGACTCACTCTTTTACAGAACGATTTCTAGTAAAAGTTAAAACACCAAATTTTATTATTGAATCAAGGCAACGCTTGAAACTTTACCATCCGCACCTGTTGTAATTTGTATGATTTTTCCTCCACCGATTTTGGCATTATACTTACCATCATCAAGAGTGTAAGAGTAGCCTCTGATAGAATAGTTTTCTTTCTTTCCATCTGCAGTTTCTACTGTAAATTGGCCCCCTGATGAAACCGTAATAGTTTCGCCATTTGCTCCCTTCCAGTTGCCTGCAGCTGCTGAGAAATCACCATCAACCATGGTTAAAACACCCTTGTAGCGTTTGTTGTGTTCTGCTTGCTTGTCTTGAAGTTTGCGATCAGTTGTTGGATCATAGCTTGACTGGTTAGACTGGTCTTGAGAGCCTTGCTGAGTTGAAGGTGCCTGAGATGGGGCTTGTTGACTAGGAGCTGCTTGTTCTTGTCTTGATTCAGGTGCTGGTTTCGCTTGTGACTGATCTGCCGTTGTAGAAGACTGACCAGAAGATGCCTGAGCCTTTTCAGATGAAGCTGAGCTTGAAGATTTTTGAGTCTTACTTTCTTTGCTAGAAGAAGCTGCTTTAGAGCTTGATGATTGACTTGTCTTTGCAGAGCTACTGGTTTGAGTGGATTCGTTTTTATTTCCACAAGCTCCCAGTAGCAAGGTAGAAGTCAATACAGTCGCTGCCATCAATTTGATATAGGTTTTCTTTTTCATTTTTCTACTCCTTTGTAACATTTTTGAAATGTTAAGAAATCTTTTTGTAATGCAATTGTAACATTGAGCCTTGAATCTGTCAACTATTTAGAGAAACTATTTTAAAAAATTTCTCTCTACTATTTCTATTCGTAATTGAAACGAAAAAATAGAAAATTTTTAAAATTAGAGTCCTATTTTTTGCATGCCCCTATGTAATCGCTTGCATTGTATTAGATAAAGGAATATAATAACATTGAAATAGAATATAGGAGGTGCACTCTTATGTTAAATAAGTATTACAAGTATCTTCCTTGGTTGATTTTGGGAGCTATTGGCTCTTATCAATCAGCCACTTACTATGCGCGAACTGCATTTGATGTCTTCTATCTGACTATAATCTTTATGATTGTTTATATCGCTTTGTTATTTTTGCACGAGAACTATCTCAAGTATCGATATAAAGACTTCTTTACTCACCTGTTGAGCAATTCTAAGAAAGATAGCCATTCATAAAAAATGATGATAAATAAAAAGGTCGGGAAAAGTTCCCGGCCTCGTTTTTTATTTCAATCGATAGGTTTTTCTTGGTTTCTTTTTGGGTACTCGTTTGAGTCCAACTTCTTCTACATATTCTCCGTATTTTACGAGAAAGTTATTGCTGACGATGGGCCGACCGGGGTTGATGAGATTGACCAGTTCGGTTCCTTCATAGACAGTGAACTCCTCCTCCAGCAGATAGAGGAAGGTCGGATTCCAGTCGAGACGGCCTTGGATTCGTTTGATGGATTCTTGAATAATGGCATAATGGTCAAAGGCGAAGGCTTGCTCCTCCAGCTCAACCCCCTCTAGGAAGCATTTACCTGTCTGAAAATCGACATCTACGAAAACGACATCCTTGGCATCGTCACCTGCCTGAACGAGGTCTAAGACACGACTAGGCAGGTACACCAAGTAGGCAACAGTCACTGTCCAGCCCCGCGGATCACGCCCAGGGGTCGATACGGTCATTAATTGCTCGATTTTCTCCAAAGGTAGATCGAGATTGACTTCTTCTCTCACCTCGCGCTGACAGGCATGTGCAGCATCTTCTCCCTTGTCCATAAAACCTCCAACTAAGGCTAAACAGTTCTGATAAGGGTGAGCCTTGCGACGGATCAGCAGGAGCTTGATCTTTCCTTCGACAAAGCAGTAGGCTACCATATCTACTGTCACACTTGGTTTTTCATATTGAGGGAGTTCCTGCTTGTAGTACCAGTCTAAAAACTCCTCCTGACTGGCATGGATTTCATAATATTCTTTTTCCGTCATCCCGGCTGGAATCATCGTATCTGCCATCTTATGCCTCCTTTCGAACTGCCTTAGTCCATTGGTACCATCCCACTAGACTGTTGAGTGTGTAAACCCAGTACATCCCTTGGATGTGGATATTTTCACCCCACCAGAGATAAATACTAAAGAGATTGGTTGCAATCCAGAAAATCCATTGCTCACGGTAGAGACGTGTCATCAAGAGCTGACCAACACCATTGGTCGCATCGGTAACACTATCACGGAAAGGGCGAGCGCTATTGATACTTTGGTAAGCCAAGCCCATACCAATCCAGATAATGGCAGTCAAGGCTAAGTACTTGAGCCAGTCAAGAACAGATAATTTCTTAGCTTCAAAGTGAGATTCTTCTGGTTTTCCTTGGTCATTGATACGATTGGACAGCCAAGCATAGAGACCAATCGGCTGCATGACAAAGAAGTAAACGGTCGTCAAAACTTCGCCATAAAAAGTCGCATTCATGGCCAAGATCAAGTAGATAGCCGAGTTAATGGCCCCAAAGAGATAATTGCTTGCACGCCCTTCTGCTACCAAGATGACACAGACAATCCCAGTCCAAGATGCAAACAAGCTCAGCCAGTCATGACTTTCCGTATTTTGCGTGAACTCTAAGATCAAGGGAACACTTGACAAGGCGATGAGATACAACCACTGGAAAAGACTACGGCCGACAAAGAGATCTTTCCAGAGCAAACGCATGACTCCTACAAAACCGATCTTGCGGGCTTCAGCATGGACATTGTTAAAGTTTTCGATAAATTGTGTGATTTTTTCAGTTAGTTTTTTCATATTTTTCTCCTAATCTGCTTGGTAAATGGCATCAATAGCCACTTTTGCTGCTTCATAATTGCCTAGATAATCCTCCGCTAGATAAACTAGTGGAATGGTGGTTAAGTATCGCTCCCTCATTTGGTCCAAATGCTGGGAAAAACTGTAGCGAATGTGGTCTTCCGCCATGGTCATATCTCTAAACCCGTCATTGACATAGGAGCCAACAGGCTGCACAAAGAGAATCAAGTCCCATTTTTCCTTGGCCAAGATCGAAACAAAGAGATTGTCAAAGGTTTCTCCTGATAAATCCTCTTGGTCCTCAGTCTCCATGTAATAGTCATAGTAGCCCTTGGTTACCAAGGAGTTGGTATCGGCTATCACTAGGCCTCGATTGGCATTGCTGTCGATTAACTTGGAGGTCTGGTCATACTGTCCCAACAGGAGATAGTAGTAATCCTTTGGAGTCAATTCATCGTCGCGAACATTGTTTTTGATCTGGTACTCACGCGCGTATTCCAGACTAACGGGCGCATCGTAATACCTTGCCAAATCCTTGGCTAGAGTGGTCTTCCCATTACTGGCACTTCCCATGATCAAGACTTTCTTGGTAAACTGACGACGGAAGGGCTGAGCGATGTATTTCCAATATTTGCTTGGATTTTCTCGAATCATAGTCGCTGAGATACCAAACTTTCTTTCTTGCAAGACGGTGCCAAATCCACGCTTAGATAACTCTTGCTGGTAGTCTTCTTCTCCCACAAAAAAAGTCAGTTCTTGCTGGTTTTCATCATAGGAAATCTCCGCTAACATCTGGTCCAACCACTCCTGCCAACCCATAGGGTAACGGGGAAGGTTGGTCTCATCCAGCTTGCAGACAGAGGTCAATTCGTCATCACGAAAAGCCTCTCGGATATAGCGAAATCGTTTTTGAAGACTTAAACCTACCTGCTCACCTCGGTCTCCCTCGTAGCCTGACACGACTACCCAGACCTGGTCACACTGACGCTTCGCTCGCTGGATCAGATCGATATGCCCTTGATGAAGAGGGGCAAAGGTCCCAAATACCACTGCTGTTTTCTTTTTCATAAATGTTTTACCTTTTTATAGTTTTTGATATTTTTATTTTCTGTGTTTTTATTATATGCTATATTTTTGTTTTGTCAATAGTTTTTTATCATTTTTTATAAAAAAGTAGAAAAAAAAGAATCAGGAATACTCCTGACTCTCCATTTTTAAGCAATATCAAATTTTAATTGACCAGCTTTGACACCAATCTTGAGAATCTTGCCTGCTACCAGTTCTCCCTTGAGGAGGAGCTCAGCTAGCTTGTCTTCCACCTCTGTTTGCAGTGTTCTGCGAAGTGGGCGAGCTCCCATTTCTGGATTATAACCTTGGCTAGCTAGCAACTTCAACGCTGAAGCTTGCAGTTTCAAGTCGATGCCTTTCTCTGCTAGGCTAGCAATCAATGGTTTAACCATGATCTTGACAATTTCTTGCATGTGTTTGCTATCTAAGCTATGGAAGACCACCTTTTCATCAATACGGTTGATAAACTCTGGTCGATAAGCTTTTTTCAACTCTTCAAAGATGCGTTTTTCCATATTTTCCTGGTCAAAACGAATATCCTTGGCCCCAAAGCCGACCGTCTTGTCATCACGAAGAGCCGTCGCACCAAGGTTTGACGTCATGATGATAATGGTATTTGAAAAGTCCACCTTGCGTCCCTTGCTATCTGTCAAGACACCGTCGTCCAGAACCTGCAAGAGGACATTAAAGATATCTGGGTGGGCCTTTTCTACCTCGTCAAATAGAAGAACGGAGTATGGTTTGTTGCGAACCTTCTCAGTCAACTCCCCACCTTCTTCGTAGCCCACATAGCCCGGAGGAGCTCCATTAAGACGGCTGGCCGCAAATTTCTCCATATACTCACTCATATCAAAGCGGATAAGGGCTGATTCGTCATCAAAGAGGACTTCTGCCAGAGCCTTTGCCAATTCGGTCTTACCGACTCCTGTCGGCCCTAGGAACATAAAGGAACCAATCGGACGTTTGTGACTGCGAATACCTGACTGATTGCGACGAATGGCACGGCTAATACTTGAAACAGCTTGATCTTGACCGATGACACGTTTGTGCAGTTCCGCTTCCAAATTCAGGTATTTCTTGGCATCCGTTTGTGTCAGTTTTTGAACTGGAATCCCTGACAAACGACTCAAGGTGGTTAAAATTTCAGATTCTGTTACCAAGTCTTTATAGACAGGGACTTCTTGTTCTTTTGCGATTAACTGGGCAGCTTGTTTCCACTTGCCATCCATCAAGGCCTTGTCAGCTGGACTCAAGTCGGATTCGTCTGCTTTCACATGCTTGGATTTGTTTTGCACTGTTGCTGCTGCTTCATCCAATAGATCGATGGCAGAGTCTGGTAAGTGACGACTGGTCAAGTAACGATGCGCCATCTTAACAGCTGTTTCAACAGCTTCATCTGTGATTTGTACACGGTGATGTTTCTCATAGGTCGCCTTCAAACCTTGCAAAATGGTCATGCTGTCAGCTAGACTTGGCTCTTCAATCGTCACTTTGGCAAAACGACGAGAAAGGGCAGCATCTTTTTCGATGTGTTTTTGATATTCTTCCTGAGTGGTAGCCCCAACTGTTCTCAAAGTTCCACGAGCCAAGGCTGGCTTCAAGATATTGGCCGCATCCAGAGTCGAATCAATACCGCTACCAGAACCCATGATAGTGTGGAGTTCATCGATAAAGAGGATTACTTTGCCATCTTCCTCGATATCTTTGATGATATTGTTCATACGCTCTTCAAAATCTCCACGGAAACGTGTCCCCGCAACAACATTCATCAAATCAAGCTCTAGAACACGCATCTTAGCCATTTCCGCAGGTACATCCCCACTAGCAATACGCTGGGCAAGTCCAAGGGCCAGAGCTGTTTTCCCGACACCAGCATCTCCAACCAAGACCGGATTGTTCTTGGTCTTTCGACTCAAAATCTGAATCATACGTGAGATTTCCTTGTCACGACCGATAACTGGCTCTAACTTCCCAGAGAGCGCTTGCTCCGTCAGGTCATGTGTGTAGTCCTCTAGACCGCCACTCGGATTCTGAGGCATGCCCATCATATTGGCCATGGAATTTTGCTTGTCAGATACCGTGCGATGGCGCTGACGCAAAGCCTTAAGGTCTTCTCTTGTCCAACCTGCACGTTCCTCTAAATTGCGACGAAGAGCAGCAATTCTGACCTGATCTTTCTGGTCTTCATAAGAAAAGCCTGCTCTCTCCAAGATGCGAGTTGCCAAAGCATTGCCATCATGCAAAATCGCATAGAGGACATGTTCTGTCCCTAGCACCTTTGCATGGACCACTGAGGCCACATACTCTGCTTCTGCAAAGAGAACCTCCAAACGATGGGAAAAGGGCAATTCCGTAAAAGTTTCGTCTTGGCTATAGTCCGTTTCAGTCAGTTCTAAAGCAACCTCTTCTAAACGGTCCATTTCATAAGGATAATCATTTAGAGTCGCACCTGCCACACTGTAACTGTGATTGGACATGGCAATCAATAAATGCCAAGACTCTAGGTAACGAGCTCCAAAATGGCCAGCAACCATGTAGGCACTCTCGATACATTCATTCAATGCTTTTGAATAGTTCATCTTACTTCTCTTTTCTATCTACCTCTTGTAATAGCTGTCGGAGCATATTGGCACGGACAACTGAGGATTCTTCCCCTAGGACACGATCCGTTGCCACAGATGCCAGCAAGGTCATCTCCTGCTTGGTCAGCAAGTCCTGCTCCACCAAAAGCTGGAGAATATCCTCATAAATCTCCTGACTAACTCGCTCACCAATCGAGTAAAGCAAATCGCGGAGCATCTCATGATGATTGGAAAACTCAATACGCCCTATGCGAATGTAGCCTCCGCCACCACGCTTGCTCTCAACTAAGTAACCTCTGCTTTCTGTAAAACGTGTCTTGATTACGTAGTTAATCTGACTCGGCACAACCTGAAAGGTATCTGCCAACTGGCTCCGCTGCAGTTCCACGATACCAGATTGATCTAATATCGCCTTGATATAGGCTTCGATATGATCTGATGTATTTTTAAATCTCATAGTAAATCAAACTCCTTCTTTGAACCTTGACTATCTTTGACTATACTATCATTTAACACTCTATAAGTCAAATTTTTAGAGCTCAGCCCTTGAAAATACTGACTTTCTTTAAAAACATTTAGGCATTAAATCGCCTTAGTTTTTCTTGAAAGTTCTTAAAAAAGTCCACAAAAAAGAGCCCTAAAAAAGGGCGTAATATTGATGAGTTCAGCAGGCAAGAAACTAGCACGGTCAGACGTGCTTTTTTATTACCTGGTAATATTATAAGCATACCTTCCACAGCATAGCCATAAGACACAAAGAAAAACCCTCAGATAATTTCTGAGGGAAGAAAATGTTAGTTGTTACGCTTCATCTTATCTTTAATCACTAGAATAACCACAGTTATAATGATTACAAATGTGACAATAAATAATAAAATCGATAATGCAAAAATTAACGAAATAGGTACACCCAAGGCAAGAAGGAATAAAATATAAACTAACACTAAAACTGCAAGTACTTTAATAAAATTAAGCATAGAAATTGCTCCTTTATTGTCAAAAAATTTAAACATGGAAATTATTCCATTGTTTAGTTTGAAGCACTTAAAATAGAAGTTATCTTGAAAATAGTAATCAAGGTTAAATTCAGCAATTTATATTATTGTTTTATCTAAGCAATTCGTTTTATCTGAGCAATTTGTTTTATCTGAGCAATTCGTTTTATCTGAGCAATTTGTGTTATCTAAGCAATTTGTTTTATCTGAGTAATTTACATGTTCAAGAATTTTGTTTCTATCTATTTCAAATAGTAACTTCACTCATAGTATAAAACATTAAAACTTAGATGTCAATCTTTTTTTATTTTCAGGGCTGCCAATTATAATACATCTCTTAAAACAATTTATTTGAAGATTTCTATAATTTTTTCTTAAAAGTAAGCCTTTCATCCTAAATATATTAGTTTTTACCCCCTTTTTGTCTGAAGTGCTCCGACTTGGAAAAAGTTCCCTTCACCGGTACCCTACTGGGCAGAAAGATTTTTTAAAAGGTGGGGGGAGTCAATATCCTTTCAATTCCACAAATCTTTTAGCGATTACCTTTCTACGGCTATTTATATAACGAGTAGTTTTATTTAGTTTCTCTGCCACGTCTTCCCAAGTCGCACCAGCTTCTAAATATCTCATTTTAAAAATGACTAGATCACTTTCAATTAAGTTTTCCATCAAGGTATCTACAACTAGTTTGAAACCTTCTAAATATCTTAGTGTTTGGTCTTCTTCAATTCTAATGATTGTCGCTTCAGTAGGACTAGATACTGTCTTGCCTTTCCCACCAGTATAATCTTCAGTGCTATGTTTCTTATTATGTATCAGTTCCTGTCTTCTCAAATAAATTTTATTGGCAAGCGTTCTATATCGTCCTAACTCAATATCTATCCCGTCCAGGTCTCTGTTACTCAACTCGTACATAGGCAAGTACCTCCACTTAAATTTAAAAATTTTTTTATCTTTCAATTTGTCAAATTGTAAATTCTGTCAAACTGACAAAAAGCGCTAAAAGCCTTCCAACACTCCACTTACCAGGTATCATTGTTTTAAGTTTGACAACTCTTCAGTATGACAAGTTCAAGGGAAATTTCTTTAATTTATCCCCTCAGTTTCTCATATCTTACATTCTGTGAAACTCACTCCATTCTGTAAACCCCTGATATACCTTGCTTTCAAGCTATTACTTCTTTTCAGTTTATGCTTACTTTGTTATGTGAAACTTAGTAAAGCATAAAAGTAGGACTAGCGATATTTCTTTTGTTTGAGCCATATATCACTAGCCTTACTTAATTTGTTCCCTATTTCTCTAAATACACTTTGATGTCCCGATATTCCTTAGAAAAATTCATCCATCCGCTAGAATCAGGGGTTAAGAATGGTAGGACAGTAAGCGGACTTACTTCTGTTCGATACGGCGATAGAGAATGTCTCTGACTTATTTCTCTGACTACACCTGTATGGATTTCTTCTACTTCCTTCTTCAGTTCTTGAATTTCATCATATGCGTCCAGAATTCGTCTAAGTTTCTTTCGGTATTGTTTATAGATCTTCTTAGTTTCCATCCGTTGCTTAGTCTCTTTAAAAATGTATTCAAAGATGACTGCATTAGCTTCTGAAAAATCACTATCAAATTTTTCCTGAAGAGAATTAATAGCTTTTTCCATCTTTTCAAGCTGTTCCAAAGACTCTAAGTTATTAGATAAAAAATTATCTATATTCTCAAATGAAATTGCTTGATTGCCTAACAGGCTTTTCCTTTTTTCGCTTAACTGTTCTCGTGCTGAATTAATCTTACTTTTTTTATTATCTAGATCATCCAGTGTTTCAAATACTTGATTAATATCCATTTCTTTCTCCTAGTTCCATTGAATAAAGTAACCACAATTTTCTTCAACTTTTTTTACATCAAATCGGGTATGTAAAATCAACCGTTTTCCAAAATAGTCATTCGCATTCACCCAACTAAGTGTATCTTTCTTGCGATCAAACAAAGTAACAAAATTTTCTAGATCTCCGATAAAGCCTTTTTTGTCACCTTTGTTCCCTAATGTCGTATCATCTACAATTAAAAAGTTATCTACAAAAAATGTTTCACTCGTTCCTGTCTCTTTATCAACTTTAAGAAGATAATTTCCTGAAGTGTCTTTCATTTTTTCTAAGACACTAAATAGTGATTGACTAACAACCATAGATACATTACGCTCTGGATTGATTAAAGAAATAATAGATTTCAAATCATCCATACTTGTAGCAGTTTGAACGTTAGCAGTCTGCAAGATTTTTCCGATTTCTCTATTTCGTGTTCTACGTTTTAATTTAATAATCTTCTTACCAAGAAAATCCGTTAAATTATATTGCCCATCATCTAATTGCTCCTGTGAAAAATCAAGTTTTCCACTGAATAATTTAACTAAGTAATCAACGCTGATAGTTTTCTTTTTATCTGCTTCTGTTCTATCAACCGAATTTTCGCTAACTTCTTGTAATGAATCAGATTCAAAGTCAGTTACTTCATACTTCCCACCACGGGTACGAGTCTCAATAACATTTACTAGATCAACCAGTTCTTTACGTTGATGTTCATCTTCGTAACTATCAAGGATTGGTTTTTCAATGAGTACATGATTATTTTCTACGTTCATCCCTCTAGTGTTATAACCTGTACTTCGGATATAAGCTTCTAGATTTTCTTTTTGTTTAACTAAGTTAGTTGTCATTTTTTGCTCCTTCATCTTTTAATATCTGATTTTTGTTTATAATTTTTTCTAAAATTCTTTGCTCTTAGCTTTTCTTTTATGACTCTCCGAGCCTTTAGAATCATTTTTTCTAGATTTTGATTTGTCTTGTTTGTTAGCATATTTTTCTAGTATTTCTTGTTTCCGTTGTTCTAAGCTTTCATCTTCTTTTTTACACTGAGAAAAGATTTTCTGTCTTTTATCTGGATCCATAGAAAACTTATTGGCTACTACATACCCTAAAGAAGTATCTCCTGACATCTTCCTCACCCCCTTTCTATGCAAACAAAAAGGGACATACCACTAGCATTATATGCTTACGGTATGTCCCTGAGTTGTTCTCAATAGACCTATTTTTTAGTTTCTTTTTTGACTAGATGGGTAAATTTCCCATCTGAGTAGAATAAAATTATCTCTCCAAACCTTGGAACTTTTTCTATCTCTATTATACCACATTTTTCGTAGACAACAAAGCCTTTTTCTGTTGCAAATCGCATTTTATCATCATTCATTGAAATTCTCCCCTCACTGTGTTTATAGTGTATCTCTTGTCTTTGATCGTGAAAGCCTTGAAAGTGTTCCCTTCTAAACCTTTCAAAATTCTACTTGAGTTTCTAGCATTGTAAACCGTTCGTAGTTCGCTACTGTCTAAGTTTGTATTAAAAATCGTAGTTTCTCGATTATTGATAATATCAAACAAGAAATCCTGTTCCCAATCGCTCTTAGGTGTTACCGTCCCATTTTTTGCCCCCAGGTCATCGATGATTAGAAAATCTACATCAACTAACTTTTTAACCGCCTCATACTCTGTTAAGTTTGCATTTCTTCCATAAGCCCAGCCTTCTTTTATCTGCTTGATAATCTCGGTTAAGCTAACAAATAAAACACTCTTAGGCTCGTGCTTCTCCCTGAAACTCTCATTGATTTCTTTAGCCAATGCAAGAGATAAATGACTTTTTCCAATTCCTGTGCTACCACTGATTAAAGTATTTCCTGTCATACCTGCAAGGTACTTCTGGGCTTGCCCCTTTACAAACTCTAACATCTGACGCTCCTCTGTAGTCTTAACAAAGAAATTCTCAAATGTTGCCCCCTTCAACTCGTTAGGAATCGTACTGTCACGCATTAAGACATCATAAGTTTTAAAGTAAGCTTGCCTGTCCTCGAACTGCTGTAATAGTTCTTTCTCTTTCTGTTTAATCTCTCCCTTCACGCACTCCGGGCAAAATGCTTGTAGTTTTCTTTCTGAACCCCCTAACACTGGTACAGAAATTTCCCAATAATTTACCTGGTGAATATCGCAAACTTTATCCAATATTTTTCTGTTATTAAATTCTTTAAATTGTTCCTTCATCTTTGCAACTCCTAAAATGGTAGGTCTGGGAAGTTATCTTCAGACTTCCCTTTTATAGTTTTAGGCTTTTGATTCAAATAACCGTCAAACTTAGATCCGAAAAGTGTTTCTGGTCTCAGATATTTAGAAAATTCAGGACTATCCTTCCATTCTGCCGTTTTAATATCTATCACCTGTTTAAAATCTTCAAGTGTATAGCCTTCTTTGAATCGTGCTAGTAAGAGCCTTTTTGTCTTATCAACAAACTTATACCACTTATTAGCTACTTGATTCAGATAAACAATAGGAATCCAAAGTTCTTTATGTTTTGTTTTCTCTAAATCTTTTATAGCTGTTTCTTCAAGCCAAGTAGGAAAAGTGAAAGATGAGCTTTGCTCATTAGGCGAGGTTCCCTCGACTATATATTCTTTATTTATATCTAACTTTAAATCTTGCTCTAATTCTTTCTCTTTATCTATCTCTTTCTCTGTCTTACATGTAGATAACGTTGTAAAATTATTAGATAACAATGTAAGATTATTTTCTTTCTCTTGTTGCTCTTTGCGGTAGCTTCTCATATATGCAGCGTGGTTTGTTTCTTGTTGTACCAAAGCTTTTGCTTGTGTTAACTCGGCATTTTTATCTTCATCAATCTGAATCAGGCCACATTGCGTAAAATAAGCTATAGTCATAGATATATCATCTTCAGAAACATCTAATTTCAAGGCCAGTTCTTCTTTTAAGGTTTCAAAGTACCCTTCGTAATACAGAATACAATCACTTTCAAGACTTTCTAACATCATACGCATATAGATCACTGTCATGGTATAGCCACCAGGCATACTTTTTAGTCGCTTAATAAATAGGTTGTCAAAAAATTTCTTATCAATTTTCAACCAAAAATATACTTTAGTCTTTGCCATCATCTACCCCCAGGAACTTTAAAACGTCTGAGATTTTATAATACGCTTTTCTAGTATCTTCAATAGGCGGTATATACTGTGGTAGTCCTGCACCTTCCCATTTTATCAAGGTTTTATCTCCTATGCCCAGTTCTTCCTTTAGTTCCACCTTACTGATCAAATCTAATCTTTTTTGAGGTACTTTCTCATGGCTTTTTAAATACCGTTCCACCGCTTCCAAAATCTTAGACTTTAAATCTTCAATCATTTTTTCAAACATCTTAGTACCCCCATGGCTTAACCCCTGCAAGCTGAATATATCGCCCATAATCAGGGCTTAAATCCTCGCTAGGTGTTTCTGTTGTCTGTGCACTTCCTCGCTCGATTTGGGCGCTTTTTTTGCGGTCTCGGTGGTTTAGATAAACCAGTAAGCCAAGCAACACCACTATAAAGATAACCGCCTGGGTGTTGCTTAAATCTAGTTCATTCATGTCATGCCCTCGCTTTGTAATTCTTGATATAATTTACTTGATAGCTTCGCTCCATCTTCAGAAAGTCGTACACCTCTTCTGGAGTTACTTTATCATCTAAAAAGTCAATGATGAACTGAAAGAGGTTCGGATTTCTATCCTTGATTTTAGTCATTAGCTTATCAAATTCTGATCGTGTCATGTTATCTAGGTCTAGAGTCATTGCATTGCCTCCTCAAACCTCTCTATAAGACAACCTTTATTTACTTTTTGAGTTCCATTTTTAGAGTTAAAAAGAATTTCTTTTAAGGTTATAGTAGCCTCTAAATACTCCTTTTCAGCATGTTCTATATACGCCTGTTGCTCTGCTTCGTTGTCAAAAAAGTGCTTAGATTGCCGTTTAAAGAAAGCTTGTCGCATAGCATCTATTTCAAAAATACCAGGGTGGAAAAACATTCCAGTAGTGCTTTTAGAAATGACTTCGATTTTATGACTTTCATTCAATTCAGGAAGTTCAATCCAAAGTAAACGATGTAAGTTTTCTTTGATAGCTTTTAATTGTCCTGATAAGAGTCCTATTCTCAAAAAATCATTGTTTTCGTCTGCTTGGTGTAATTCCATACTAATTCTATCCAAGCTTTTAGCGATAATATCGTATGTTGTTTCTGTCATAGTCTGTTTTCCTTTTTCCCTATATTGGATTATTTCACCACTCCAAACGCTGGGCGATTGCCCCAAGTTGGCGAACGCTTGTAGCGGTGTTTCGTGAGTAATTACCCATCCTTTCAACTAAACAAGGTCTTATAATCACCCTTTCAGCGCTTGATTTCAAAACCTTTTCTAATTGCTTGCCTGCACTTTGGTTTTTCTTTAGATATTTGATAGAATATATATTTTTTGCTATAATCAAAGCATAGAAAAAATTTCTATATCCTTAATCTTTTCGCTTGCTCGCTTCGTCTAAAATTTGAGCAAGTGATTTTTTTATTTTCTTTTTGCATGATTTCTACCTGACTTTGGTCTATAAAGCAAGTCTTTGCTTTCGATAAGATCCAGAATCCAGCTGAATCCCTGCTCCACCGTCTCTAGAAATGCCCCTAAATCCTCACTTTCTAACTCCTCATAATTTCTACAAAGATATCCAGCTAGTTCTCTATCCTTCTCAACTAAGTTTTTAAAATCCTTGAGATACCTAGGAATCGGAACCCCCTTGCTATTGGTGATTGTTTGGTATTCTACTTCATTGTTCATTTTCCGAACTCCTACACTTTAAAAACAAGGTTCTTAATTTCTGAATAACCCATATTCAAATTGATTAGGGCTATTGCCATGTCTTCCAAACGTTGGTAGTTTGCCAGTTCTACACTTGTCAAGCCATCAATGCCGTTCTTACTTTCTCGCTCCTTCATGAGTTGCGTTTTATTCTTCCCTGTCACTCCCTTCAGTAGTAAGTTTGTCAGGGTACTATAGGCATGCTTAGGGGCTTTCTCCCATGTTTGAATAGCTTCAGTTAAACTTTTGCGCTTTGGTTTTTCCAATTCTCTCTGTAGTTGTCGCTTAGAAAGTTCGTCGCGCATTTCAAAGAATGCTTTAACAAGGTTTGTCTTGAAGTCAATAACTTGCGGTGTGTTGTCTAAGTAAGTTATTAGTAGTGTAGCTTGTTGCTCATTTAAACGATAGA
Organism: Streptococcus mitis; assembly: GCF_003943905.1. Lineage (GTDB taxonomy): Bacteria > Bacillota > Bacilli > Lactobacillales > Streptococcaceae > Streptococcus > Streptococcus mitis_BC. Next base: position 65,914 of record NZ_RJNS01000002.1, on the reverse strand, counting down.
CTTTTTTAGGTCGTCCTTTTCCGTCTAATTTATGGATTTCAAATCCATAAAATCCAAACGCCGTAAATCGCTCTTTGTGATTTCTTAGTAGACGTGTTACAGTGTGGTGCTGTACTCCAGCACATTCAGCGATGATTTCGCTTGTAGTATACGGCTCTTTCTTGCCGTCCATGTAAACCAATTCCATTAGTTCGCTCCTTTCTAATAGTCTTCTAAAAGCCACTCTATCACACTTTCGTAAATGCGTTTAGGTGCATCGTAGTTGCCAGCTTCAATCTTTACTAGAGTGGGAGGTGTAATTTTCAGCCTCTTGGCTAACTGAACTTTCCCTAACTGAAGTTCTCCTCGTTTTCGACGAACTTTTTTCGCATGTTCTATAGTTAACAACATTATCAACTCACTCCTTTCTAAAAAATCTTTATTTTGACGAAAGTTTTTTCATCACATTTTGAATTATAAACGAATTTTTTTTCGTTGTCAAGCGATAAATGAAATTTTTTTCGTCTATGATTTTATTTTTTCTCTCTACTATGTTATACTCTAGATAAACGTATAAGAGGATAACTAATGGAAAAACAAACACCTAAAAATAATCTAAAAAAACTTAGAATAGAAAAAGGATTCTCCCAAAAAGAATTTTACGAAGATATTATAAAAAAAGAACTAGGTTTGGATATTACTTTACGAACTTATCAAAATTGGGAAAATTCAAGTAATGAAATCAAATCAAAACCTGCTCTACTACTTGCTGAATATTTCAGGGTAAATGTTGGATATCTTTTAGGGGACGACGAAAGAAGAACTAACTATCTGTCTTCGACTATAGAGAAATATGGAGATAACATGGATTCCCCTGCGGACTTCGCAGGATATGGTTTATTAGCGCTAACTCGTGGTGAAAAAGTAAGAGATACTGTGATTGAAAACCTTAGAGAAATCACCGATTATTATGGTCATAAAAGGTTTTCTAAGGAAGAGTTTAAAAATTGGAGTCAAGAGAAAAAAGACTTTATGATAAAAGAAATGCAAGACTATGCTGATACAAATATCGGAAGATTTCTTGCAGGCCTAATGACATTTCCTGATAAAACTAAAATTACTATTATCGATTTCTTGTCCCTAGATAAGAGTGATAGAGAAGCACTTAGTACAATAATTTCCTCATTAGCTGATAATCCTGTTCTTCATAAAGATTATGATGACTAATATAAAATTACTAGACACTATATAAGTCCCATAATCGCTTTATTTTCTTATCTGGTACATTTTTACAGTCCATCCTCTTAAAATCGAAAATAGGGGCATTCTCGTATCTCCTCGCATGGTATAAACTCAAAACCTTTTCTATCTAAAAGAAAAAGAAATATAAAGATATATAAAAAAGTATACAAATAATAACACTTTTAGGTACATATTAAAAACATAGAAACATAGTTTTAAAATATTGTGTAAACCACAATTTAATCATACTTACTAATTTTTAAAAAAATCAGGGGGATAATTTGATGATTAAAGATATTATTGAAAATAATAGTTATCCAATTGTATTTATTGGCTCTGGGATGTCAAAACGTTATTTGAAAAATTTTCCTACTTGGGATGCACTCCTTAAAGAATATTGGGAGCAAATAGAGGAACCAACTAGTATTTTTCAATTCAAACGCTCACTGAAAAGATCAGAAATTCCAGAAACTACTACAGATTTAGAAAAAGATTTTTTAGTTAACGTAAAAACTGCGGCTTACATCCAGCAAAAATTTGACGACCTCTTTTATGATGGAACCATTTTTGTCGAGGGTCTTACCGATGAAGAGGCTTATTCAAATAACATTTCGCCTTTTAAATACTCGGTTGCACAGCGTTTTTCAAAATATGAAATTAAAGATGAGATGCGTGACGAGATAGAAGAATATAAGAACTTTCTGTCGAAAGCTAAAGTTATTGTGACTACGAATTATGACACTTTAACAGAAGATTTACTTGCCGAATTAGATAAAAGGCCGACTGTTTATATTGGTCAAAAAGGTTTTTTTGACGAAACCTATAACTGGTCAGAATTATTCAAAATTCATGGAGATGTAAATGACCCCAGCAGTATTATTATCACAGAAAAAGATTATAAAACTTATGATCAAAATTCCATTTTAATCAGTGCAAAAATACTCTCTAATTTAATTCAATCACCAATTATTTTTTTAGGATATTCTCTTACTGATAGAAATGTTCAAAAATTATTGACAGATTTTGCTTCACAGCTTCCAAATGATGACATGAGGAAAAATCTTAATCGAATAACAGTTGTAGAATATGAAAAGGATAATCACGATTTTACAGAACAGATTGTCAACAACCCTTCTTTGAATACCTCACATTCAATTCTAAGAACTGATAACTATAAACAAATTTTTTCAGACATAGGAAAAATAAACCAAGGATTGACTCCTTATGAAGTCAATCGTTTTCAAGAATCAATAAAAACTATAATTGTTACTGCAGGTAAAATAGGAAAACTTGATAGTCACCTTGTTAGTCCACAAAATCTTGACACTCTTCCTGGAGATATAAAAAAACGACGGATAGTCGTCGCTTTAGGTGATAAAAAGAATATGTTTGTAAATCCTAGCTACATCGATTATGTAGAAGATTATTTCAACGATGGAGCCACATTCTTACCAGAAGTCGCCTTACGATTTATAGCTAACGAAAATACACAAGCTAGAATCCCTTTTGTTAAATATCTAAAAGATGTAGATTATGATAAGTTCGACTTCTTATCTAAAAAACAAAAAGAAAAAATCTCCAAAAGAATCAATAAAATGGGAACTCTGCAAAACATCATTGATACGGTACCCAGACACAACAAAAAGGCATACAGCGATTTGCAAACTATTCTAGAGCTCAATGCACCTAAAACAAGAGAATTAGAATTAATCGCTTATAATATAGAGAATATTCCACAAAATGCCGTACTAGATTATATTAATTCTAAAGTAATTCCTGTCCTACAAGATAATTATAATGATAATGCTTCCGAATTATCAGCTCAGAGACGATTATTATTGGCTTATGATTTGATTAGTAACGGAAATTTGAGATAACAAAAAAAAAAACGATAGAGGACTGCTCGAGATGCAGAAAACTATCGTTGGGACTAGCGGGGATTTGCTAGGAGAAGGGCAGGTTCTAAACTAATTTTAGAAAAAGACACATTCTTCAACACTATTTTATAATTTTTAGAAGTGATAGTCAACTTCTAAAAACTATCAATAAAAAATTATTAGAAATATTGTAAAAACAATAACGTACTTGTGATTTATTACACTCTATAAACTCAAAACCTTTTCTAATTGCTTGCCTGCTGATGGAAAAGGAGTAAAACCATGAAGATTACACAACACACGAAAAAAGACGGATCAGCAGTCTACCGCTCTAGTATCTATCTTGGCATTGATTCTGTAACTGGTAAGAAGGTCAAGACTACCATATCAGCACGAACAAAGAAAGAACTCAGAAACAAGGTCACCCAGGCTAAGGTAGAATTTGAGAAAAACGGCTCTACACGGAAACAACGCTCACTATAACAACCTATAGCGAACTTGTAGACTTATTTTGGCAAACCTACCAGCATACCATAAAGACTAACACGCAGATAAAGATAAAAGGCTGCTTAAATAATTACCTCTTACCCTCATTTGGTACTTACAAACTAGATAAACTTACCCCTGTTATTATCCAAACTCAGGTAAATAAGTGGGCGGAAGAGTATAATCAGGACGGAACGGGGTATAAAGAATATAATCACCTTCATGCCTTAAATAAACGTATTCTACAGTACGGAGTTTCTATTCAAGCATTAGACAATAACCCTGCTCGTGATATTGTCATTCCTAGAAAGATAACAAGAGATAAACAAGAAATTAAATACTTTCAAGATCAGGAACTTAAAAACTTCCTCTCCTATCTCGATAACCTGGAGAATACCTTTGTCAATTTCTATGATACTGTGCTTTATAAAACGCTCCTAGCTACTGGACTGCGCATCCGTGAATGTCTGGCCCTGGAATGGTCTGATATTGACCTGCAGAACGGAACGATCGATATTAACAAAACACTCAACATTTTAAACCAGGTAAACAGTCCTAAGACAAAATCAAGCTATAGAGTTCTAGATATCGATCATAAAACAGTGCTCATGCTTCGTCTCTACCGAGCAAGACAAGCAGAAAACGGTAGAAACATTGGCTTAACCTATGAAAAAGTATTCTCTGATAGCTTTGACAACTATATCAATACTCGAAAGGTTGATTATCGTCTACATAAGCACTTAAAAAACGCTAACTGTACTGACTTAGGCTTTCATGCTTTCCGACACACTCACGCTAGTATCTTGCTTAATGCCGGACTACCATACAAGGAAATACAGAAACGGCTTGGCCATGCAAAAATATCTGTAACTATGGACACTTACAGCCATTTATCAAAAGAGAACCAAAAAAGAGCAGTCTCATTCTTTGAAACTGCCCTAGAAAAAATAAAAAGTTCTTAAAAAAGTCCACAAAATTAAAAAATCGACACATAAAACCCTTATGTATCAACGATTATAGAATGATTTCGGTATAATTGACTATTATACCGAAATTTTCTCATTTTTAAAAGAAAAAGGGCGCTGGTAAAGGATAATCTTCACCAACTCCCTATTTTTCTACTTATCTAAGCCTAATTCTGCCAAGATTTGACGCTTGTAGGCAATCTTTTGGACTTCCTTGTCCTCACCTTCAGACCAATCTAGTTTAATTTCTGAAACAATTTGCCCAGGGCGATTTTTCAAAATATAGATGCGGTCGCTAAGATTGAGGGCCTCTTCGATGCTATGTGTAATGATCAAGGTCGTCAGCTGCAGCTGTTTGTGAATCTCCAGATACCAAGCGTGGAGTTCCATCTTGGTCATCTCATCCAAGGCGCTAAAGGCCTCATCCAAGAGAAAGAGCTTGTGTCCAAAAAGGTAGGTACGAAGCAAGGCCACACGCTGACGCATCCCACCACTGAGTTCATGGGGATACTTATCCCGTATAGCTGTCAGCTGGAAGGTCGCAAGGATTTCATCCGCTCGGGCAATGGCCTCCGCCTTATCCACCTTTTGAATCAAGAGAGGCAGGATGATATTGCCAAGCACCGTCTTGTGCTCCAAGAGGAGATCCTTTTGCAGCATATAACTCACGCGCCCCTTAGGATTTTCCTCGCCGTCAAGGACAATTCGCCCTGACTGAACTTCTAAAATCCCAGCGATTAGGTTAAAGAGGGTGGTCTTTCCAACACCACTAGGTCCCAGGATAGAAACCACTTCACCCAAAGTCACCTGCAGGTTGATATCCTCTAAAATCTTTTCATCGCCATAGGCATAGCTTACGTGTTCTAGTCTAATTTCTGTCATTATTTTACAAATTCGTTAGTGAAGCCCTTGTCAGTCAAGTCTTCTTTGAGGATACCATGTTCTTTATCCCATTTGTAGAAGGCATTCCAGCGGTCAGCGTCAAATTGTCCCCATTTTTCCTTGTCACTTGCGTATTCTTTTGACAAGTATTTTTGAGATTCGATGACAAAGTCACGTTTTTCCTTGAGTTCAGGTGCGTTCTTAATGAGGATATCGGCTGCTTCTTCTGGATGCTCCATAGCATATTGGTAGCCTTTTTTAATAGCTTGGATGACTTTGCGAGCTTCTTCTTTGTTGTCTTTTAGATAGTCGGTGTTAGCGATGATAACTGGTGAGTAGTAGTCAAACTCCTTGACATAGTCCTTTAAGTACATGAAGTTAGCATCTACGCCTTGAGATTTGGCAAGGATACCATCCCAACCGTAGTAGATCCAAGCAGTGTCAAAGACGCCATTGGCAATCGGTGTGATTGAGTTTGAGTCGTTGTTTGGTACTTTTTCGACCTTCTCAAAGTCTCCACCTTGTGATTCTACCAAGGTTTTCAACATAGCAAGTTCAGTGGGGTCATTCCAAGTACCGTATTTCTTACCAACCAAGTCCTTTGGACTGCTTACATTGTCAGATTTACGAGAGATAATTCCTGATGTATTGTGCTCTACGATAGCGGCAACGGCAGTGATTCCGGCCCCTTTTTCCAATTTCTTAGCCATGTAGTCTTGGAAATACACTGCAAATGGTGCCTTACCATTGATAACCAAGTCAGAAGAACTTTCTTCTGGTGGCAATTTCAAGTCAACATCCACTCCAGCTTCTTTGAAATATCCTTTTTCTTTGGCTACATAAAGCCCTGTGTGGTTGGTATTTGGCGTCCAGTCTAGGACAAAGTCAATCTTCTTGAGTTCCGCTTCCTTACTGTCCTTAGAAGCAGTTCCTTGGCCACAAGCCACCAGCACGACAGCTACAAAAGCTGTTACAAGCGTTAAAAACACTTTCCATGTTTTCTTCATTTTCATTTCCTCTTTTCTTTTTCTCAAACGTTCTTGTCCTATGAACGTTTCCATTTAATCACATATTTTTCGCTGACATCGACCAACTTCATACCAAGAAGGCTGATAATCGACACCAGAATAATAATGGCAAACATGGTATCATACTGAAACAGTTTCTTGGACTGAATCATGTAAACACCTAGTCCTTCAAAGCCTCCCAACCACTCAGATACCACTGTTGTGATAAAAGCGTAGGAGACACTGACTCTCAGACCTGCATAAAAGTAGGGCAGACTGACCGGAATTTTAAAATGCCAAAGGATTTGCCAAGGCTTGGCCCGCATCAGACTAAACAAGGTCAGCATATCCTTGTCACAATGCCTAAATCCGTCTAAAATGCTGACGATGATAGGGAAGGTTGTCGTCAAGATAATCAAGACAATCTTGGGCAAAATCCCATAACCTAGCCACAAGACCAAGATAGGGGCTATGGCAATGGTCGGGATAGTCTGGACAACCACCATCATAGGGTAGATAAGGTCATTGAGCCAAGTCAGACTGTCCATAAGCACCGCCATGAGACAGGCAATCAAGACTCCCAGAACCAACCCCAGTAAAGCCACTCTCAAGGTCGCCCAGCTATGGTGCCAGAGAAATTCTCTGTCACGAACAAATGCCTGGAGAATTTCAAAAGGGGTTGGCAAGATAAACTTGGGTAAAAGTTTGAATATTCCCGCTAACTGCCAGACTGACAAGACTCCTATAAAGCCCAAAAGACTAATGTGTCGTCTCATCATACTTTTCAAGTTTCTCATCGATGCTTAAAATCTCTCCTACATTTATTTTGACATTGGCAAAGACATTATCTGCCTCCTGCCCTGCCACTTCTAGCGCTTCTTTGAGAATGCGCATGAGCTCATCAAACTCCCCTTCCAATACCGTTTCAAATGGTGTCACCACCATAGTCACAGATTGAGCTTGCAGATAAGCAATAACCTGATCGATAATAGCAATCCGGTCAATCCCCTGTGATAGGGGCAAGACTTGCAAGGCAATGCTTGCTTTCATAAAAACCTCCTCTTCTAGGCTTCCTTTTAACAAAAAGAAAACCCCTTCCATATACGGAAAAGGTGCAGAATTCGGCTAAGTATCCTTCCCTACGCTGGCATTACCCAGATCAGGTGCGGTCGAAGTTTAACACTTCCTCTCAGACTGTACACAGACTCCCGTATCTTATATGGACATATGATAACGTAAAAAAAAGGATAAGTCAAGGAAACTGCTTACAGAAAATCATGAAAAAGAGTTTGAAGGCAAGTACTTCAAACTCTATCATATCTTTCTTATTTAGCCTCGTACCAGGTTGCCCCTTCATTTTCATCCGCGATAAGAGGAACACTGAGTTGGATGGCTTCTTCCATGGTTTGTTTCACCAGTACTTTGACGGCTGCCAGTTCTGATTTCGGAACTTCAAGGACAATTTCATCATGCACTTGCAACAGCATCTTGGTCTGATAGCCACCTTCAACTAGAGCTTTGTCTAGCTGGATCATAGCAATCTTGAGGATATCTGCTGCTGAACCCTGAATAGGAGAGTTGATGGCTGTCCGCTCCGCAAAACCACGAATGTTGAAGTTGCGCGAATTGATATCTGGCAACTCACGACGACGCTTGAAGAGGGTCTCTACATAGCCCTTATCACGCGCCTCACGCACCACCTCATCCATGTAGTTTTTAATACCTGGGAAGCGTTCAAAGTAAGTGTCAATGTAGGCTTTTGCTTCCTTACGGCTGATGCCTAGATTATTAGACAATCCAAAGTCTGAAATTCCGTAAACCACTCCGAAGTTAACCGCCTTGGCATTACGACGGTCGTTTGGAGTCACATCCTCAGGACGTTCAATTCCAAATACCCGCATGGCCGTTGAAGTATGGATATCAGCTCCTTCTTGGAAAGCCTTAATTAAGTGCTCATCTTTAGAAATATGAGCCAAAACGCGCAACTCAATCTGCGAATAGTCCGAGCTGAGCAGCACACTATCCTCCCACTCAGGCACAAAAGCCTTACGAATGAGACGGCCTTGCTCCAAACGAACAGGGATATTTTGCAAGTTTGGATCCACACTAGACAGACGCCCAGTCTGGGTCAAATCCTGTACATAGCGCGTGTGAATCTTGCCATCAGCCAAAATCCAGTCCTGCAAACCAATCACATAGGTAGATTGAATCTTAGCAATCTGACGATAATCGAGGATTTTCTTAACAATCGGCGCAATAGGAGCCAGTCGCTCTAGCACATCCACCGCTGTCGAGTAACCTGTCTTGGTTTTCTTGGTGTATTCTAGAGGCAGACCAAGCTTTTCAAAGAGCAGCACGCCCAACTGCTTAGGGGAATTGATATTAAACTCTTCACCAGCTAGTTCGTAAATCTCTTGAGTGAGTTGCTCAATGACGACCTCATTTTCAGCCTGCATCTCAAGCAGGGTTTCTTTTTTGACCTTGATCCCAGCGATTTCCATCTTGGCAAGGACAAAAGCTAGAGGTTGCTCCATGTCATAGAGGAGATCTAACTGCCCGTGTTCACTGAGTTTTTCAAGCAAAACAGGCTCGGTCTCAACCAAAACAGCAACCTTGCGAGCCAAATGCTCCAAGAATTTCTCTCGTTCAGGGATGGCTTTCTTAACTCCCTTGCCGTAGAAAGTCTCATCATCAACCAAGTAAGTCTGGCCATAGAGATTCGCAATGGTTGAAATTTCATTGTTCTCGACAGTAGAGAGGAGGTATTTGGCCAAGCGACTGTCAAAAGCAGGAGCCTGCAGGTTCAAACCAAAACGATTTAAAAGAACCTTAGCTTTCTTAAAGTCATACACTTTAAGAGGTGTTTTTTCTAAAAATTCCTTGAGAATCGGCTCCTGCAAGAGCTCAAGTTTATCTGTGGCGTAAAGTCTATCTCCGCAGGACCAGGCAAAACCAACCAAGTCATCTGTATGGTAGTTCTCACCAAAGAGTTCAAAGTGGAAGATAGAGTCGGCACTCAGCATGTCTTGACTGACGTGGTCAACGATAGTGAAATCCAAGCTCTCAGGCGCATCCTTCGACGAAACATTTAGAGCTTGTTTGAGCTGTTTGAAGCCCATCTCATCGTAGAATTTCCCGAGATTTTCCACATCTGGGCCATTATATACCAAGTCTTCCAGACCAATCTCAATCGGTGCCTGAGTCTCAATGGTCGCCAAGGTTTTAGACAAAAAGGCTTGTTCCTTATCATTGATGAGATTTTCCTTCATCTTAGAAGCCTTCATCCCATCGATATTTTCATAAATACCCTCAAGCGAACCATGCTCCAGCAAGAGTTTGATACCCGTCTTTTCACCAATCTTAGTAACACCAGGGATATTATCAGATTTATCCCCCATGAGGGCCTTAAGATCGATAAACTGAGCTGGGGTAATGCCCATCTTTTCCATAAGGTAATCTGGTGTAAAGGCCTCAAACTCAGCCACACCTTTCTTGGAAATCTCGACCACCGTATGTTCATCCGTCAACTGGATCAAATCCTTATCTCCGCTAACGATTGTCACATCAAAAAAATCTTTCTCAGCCAAGCGACCTAGGGTCCCGATGATATCATCGGCTTCATACTGAGGCAACTCATAGTGTCGAATCCCAAGATGGTCTAACAACTCACGAATGAAGGGAAATTGCTCACGAAACTCATCTGGAGTTTTAGCACGGCCACCCTTGTAGTCAGCATACATCTCTGTTCGAAAAGTCGTCTTACCTGCATCAAAGGCTACCAAAACATGGCTGGGCTCAACTCGCTCTAAGACATGATTCAACATGAGTTGAAAGCCGTAGATTGCATTGGTATGAAGACCATTAGCATTTTTAAACCGATCCAGCTGCTGATAGAGCGCAAAAAAAGCTCGAAAGGCAACAGAAGATCCATCAATTAATAATAATTTTTTCTTGTCCATACACCCATTATAAAGGAAAGCAGGGAAAAATACCATCGGAAAGAATAGGCAAATGGTAGTGAAGTCCTCTTTTTTATATTCTTTCTAGATTCTAGCTCCATTACTATCTACTCGATAGCCATCCACAGTGGTATTCACTGCTAAAGCCCCTGAAGCATTAACGTAGTAATACTTTCCTCCTACTTGGAACCACTGGCTAGACTTCATAGCCCCTGAACTCTCCAAATAATACCATGTTCCATTTTCCTTGAGCCATCCTGTCTGCATCTCTCCTGATGTCTTTAGATAGTACCAATGCGAACTATCTTTTACCCAACCTGTTGACATGACCCCATTGTCTTTAAAGTGATACCAACTGCCATTTATTTTCTTCCAACCAGTTACGAGTTTCCCGTTCTCACGGTAATTCCAAATACCATTTTGCTTCTTCCAACCATTCTCCACCGATTCTGTTTCCATATACTGGACGTATCTCCTCATTCCACTATAGGATAGGTAGCTGAGCCACTTATAACCGTCCTTTTCTACGATTTGATCGTAGCTAACATTTTCACCAGGATAGTAGTAGTCGATAACTTGCGCTGTACTTGACGGCTGGTTTCGAATGGCAGACTTTTGAGTAAACGTATGAGTCCCACTAGATGCCAGCCCTGACCTAATAGGATTTCCAGTTCTACCACCATTCCCTACCAAGTCCTTAAAATGGATAAAGCCTGTCATAGAGCTAGCTTTTACGCTGCGACGATTGTATTTCTCCCTAACTCCATAGTTATACTCTTCGATCTCAATCGTATCCCCTGATACATTTGATACCCAGGCCACATGCCCGTAGTAACCTTCTGTCGACCATGCAATAGCTCCAACTTCTGGCTTAGTATCCACACGGTAGCCTTCTCGCCTTGCGCGGTGCCCCCATTCATTTGCATTTCCATAAGCAGGCGGGATCTCAAAGCCATTCACACTACTCAAACGAAAGGCTGCAAAAGAGGTACACTGGCGAGAATACATCCGCCACTGGTCGATTTCCACACTACCATTTTTATAGTGAAGCGGATAGTCATCGCCACGCGCTACACTGTCAGCCTGAACCGATTCTCCACCAAACAAAAAGGTACTCGTAACCAACAATGTAGCCAATCCTACACCCAACTGCGTATATCTACTCTTCTTAACTCCTGATTTTAAAAACGTCATTCATTCTCCTTAATAATATAAATTTCCGAGGTTGCCCTCCTTTATACTATTCGGGAAAAAAAGAAAAAAGTGAGCAAAGCCCACTTCATTTTAGGATTCTTGGTCTAGATAGCGAATCAAATTTTTCTCTGTCAAGATATCTGAGTAGGTGAAGGATTCAACATAGACATTGGCCTGTTTGTCCCCCTCAACATCCCCAAATTCAACGATAAATAGGGACGGATAAACCTCAATTAGCTTACCCAATCTATTTTTTTGGCGCTTACGGCCATTCTCTAAAGTCATTTCAACGACTTGTCCCTCATGCGCCTTGATTTCTTCTTTGATTTTTTTCATCTTGGCTACATCTGTAAATGCATCTGACATCTTATGCCTCCCTCTTTGAGATACTTGAAAATTTATTGTATTCTTTTTGGAAAATCAATTCCACCGTTCCACGAGCTCCGCTACGGTTTTTCTCGATGATAACCTCAACCTTGTTATTTGGAATTCCTTCCTCTTCTTCACCCGCACGATCATAGTAGTCGTCACGGTATAAAAAGGCTACGATATCCGCATCCTGCTCGATAGAACCCGATTCACGAATATCAGACAAAACTGGTCTCTTATCCTGACGCTGTTCCACTCCACGAGATAACTGACTGAGAGCAATGACTGGAACTTTCAATTCCTTGGCTAGAATTTTCAACTGACGAGAAATTTCAGAGACTTCTTGTTGGCGGTTCTCACGACCAGTCCCTGTAATAAGCTGTAGGTAGTCGATCAAAATCAAGCCTAGATTACCTGTTTCTTGAGCTAGTTTGCGTGAGCGCGAACGAATTTCCGTGATTCGAATCCCTGGCGTATCATCGATATAGATACTCGCGTTGGCTAGGTTCCCTTGAGCAATGGTATATTTTTGCCATTCCTCATCAGTCAATTGACCCGTACGGATAGAATGGGACTCCACCAAGCCTTCGGCCGCCAACATACGATCTACTAGACTTTCCGCACCCATTTCCAGTGAAAAGATAGCTACAGTCTTGTCCAACTTAGTCCCGATGTTCTGAGCAATGTTCAAGGCAAAGGCTGTCTTACCAACCGCTGGTCGCGCCGCTAGGATAATCAGCTCTTCCTCATGGAGACCTGTCGTCATATGATCCAAATCACGGTAGCCCGTTGCAATACCAGTGATATCCGTTGTTTGTTGTGACCGAACTTCTAGGTTCCCAAAGTTGATATTTAGAATATCACGGATGTTCTTGAAACCACTACGATTGGCATTTTCGCTAACATCAATGAGTCCCTTTTCAGCTTGAGCAATGATTTCATCTACAGGCTTAGAAGCCTCATAGGCTTGGTTGACAGAGTCTGTCAACTTGGAAATCAAGCGACGTAGCATAGCCTTTTCGGCTACGATTTTAGCATAATACTCCGCATTAGCTGAAGTTGGTACAGAGTTGACAATTTCAACAAGATAGGACAAGCCACCAATATTTTGGAGATCCCCTTGGCTATCCAAAATCGTTCGAACTGTCGTCGCATCAATCGCCTCTCCACGATCCGACAAATCTACCATCGCTTGGAAAATCAACCGATGAGCATACTTAAAGAAGTCTCGAGAATCAATGTATTCTCGGACAAAAACGAGCTTGCTCTCATCTATAAAAATAGCCCCCAGAACAGATTGTTCGGCCAAAATATCCTGAGGTTGAACTCGCAGTTCCTCTACTTCTGCCATCCGACTTTCCTTCCTTTTATAATCTTGTCAAGAAGTTGTAAACTTAACCTTCTTTTACACGAAGATTGATGACGCTTGTTACATCTTGGTAGATTTTTACTGGTACATCAATCAAACCTACTGCTCGAATTGGTGCTTTTACTTGAATGTGACGCTTGTCAATATTGATACCAAACTGCTTTTGCAATTCTTCTGCAATTTTCTTGTTGGTGATGGATCCAAAGGTACGGCCATCTGGTCCAACTTTTTCAACAAACTCTACGACAGTCTCTTCTGCTTCAAGCTTGGCTTTGATGGCTCTTGCCTCTGCTAACATCTCTGCATGAGCCTTTTCTTCTGATTTTTGTTTTCCACGCAATTCACCGATTGCCTGAGCAGTCGCTTCCTTAGCCAAATTCTTTTTAATCAGGAAGTTTTGGGCGTAGCCAGTTGGCACTTCCTTGATTTCGCCTTTTTTCCCTTTTCCTTTGACATCTGCTAAAAAGATTACTTTCATTCTTCTTTCTCCTTTTCTTTTAATTCATCTAAAATAAGTTGAGTCAATTTTTCTCCAACTTCTGATAGACTCATATCCTTAATCTGCGCAGCAGCTAGGTTAAAGTGACCACCACCGCCCAGTTCTTCCATAATCCGTTGGACATTGATTTTACTGCGGCTTCGAGCTGAGATTGAGATAAATCCTTGTGTATTTTTTGCTAGAACGAAACTAGCCTCAATACCAGACATAGCCAACATAGCATCGGCAGCCTTACTGATGACAACCGTATCATAAGTAGTTGAGTCCTCAGCTTGGGCAATTAAGACATCTGAACCCAATTTACGTCCTTGTAAAATGAGTTCATTTACCTCACGATATTCTTCAAAATCTGTCGCAGCAATCTCCTGGATAGCAATACTGTCACTTCCCCGTGTTCTGAGGTAGCTAGCTACATCAAAGGTTCTACTCGTTACTCGTGACGTAAAGTTTTTGGTATCCAGCATCATACCAGCCATCAGTACACTANCCTGCATACGACTCAAACGATTTTTCTTAGAATTTTGGAACTGAATCAACTCTGTGACCAACTCACTCGCACTACTTGCTCCACTTTCGATATAGGTGATGACTGCATTCTCAGGGAAATCCTGATCACGTCTATGATGGTCAATAACAATAGTTTGAGTGAACAAATCATAAAAATCTTTTGACAAAGTCAAAGCCGTCTTGGAATGATCCACCAGAATCAATAATGAGCGGTTTGTAACTAACTTCATCGCATCTGTAAGAGATAAAAGCTTCGTGACATCTTCCTTCTTCAAGAACTGAATAGCACGTTCGATATCTGCTGGCATATGGTCTGCATCATAGACAGCATAACTGTTCTCAATAATATTACTTGCAAACAACTGCATACCAACAGCAGATCCCAAAGCATCCATATCTAGATTTTTATGACCGACTACAAAAACTTGGTCAACACTTCGAATCTTATCAGAAATGGCTGTCATCATGGCTCTGGTACGTGTACGAGTACGTTTGATAGATGCAGCAGTTCCTCCACCAAAGTAGACAGGATTCTTGGTTTCGTTATTTTCCTTGACCACCACCTGGTCACCACCGCGAACTTCTGCTAAGTTCAAGTTGAGCAAGGCAATTTTCCCTATCTCTTCATGGTTTCCATCACCATAAGAAAATCCCATACTTAGGGTTAGAGCTAGTTGCCTCTGTTTTGATTCTTCTCGGAAAGTATCAATAACAGAGAATTTATCATTCATCAATTCCTCGAGTACTGTGTAATCTGTGAATACATAAAAACGATCCATCCCCACACGGCGAGAGAACATAGCATACTTACTTGCAAATTCTGAAATAAAATTGGCTACAAAACTATTGATATGGCTGATATCAGAGTCAGATGTCGCATCCTCCAAATCATCATAGTTATCTACCGAGATGACTCCAATGACTGGACGGCTAGTTACCAATTCGACAGTTGCTTCGTACTCCCCAGAAACATCAAAGAAATACAAAACACCCGAAGCCTTGTCCATATGAACGGCATAGCGTGTTTCGCCCAAGGTAGCATACGAACCAGGATTCCCAACAGAAGCCTTGATGATGGTTTGAATTAACTCAACATCAATTTCGCCTTCTTCAGTAGTCAAAATTAGCTCAGCATAGGGATTAAACCATTCTACTTCTCCGCTTGATAAGTCTAATTTCAGGACTCCCACCGGCATTTGATCAAGCAAAGTACTCAAGCTATTTTCGGCTTGGTGATTTACATATTGGATTTGTTCAATTTCGCTCTTTTCATACTGTTTTTTTTGCCATACAAACAAAAGCAGATAAAACAGTACAAATAAAAACAAAACAGTGATTGTTACAGCAAGATTATGTGAAAAAATAATCAGCAAAGTTAAGATTCCGAAAGTTGCAAGTCCTAGCAAGACTGCAGAAAACGGGATTAAATTATTTTTTTTCATTCTAAACCTCTTGCGCATTATTATATCACAATAACCCTTAAAAAGCGACCTTTTAAAAGATGCAAGCCTTTCTTTCATGATTGATTTCTCTAACTTCAGACACAAAAAGAGGAGGGAATCATCACCCTCCTACCCACGTGTTCAGATCACTAACACCTAACGTTCCACGATAAGGGCTGTTCCCATCCCTCCCCCGATACAGAGAGTTGCTAAACCAGTTTTAGCATCACGTTTCATCATCTCATGTACCAGAGTCACTAGGATACGGCAACCTGAAGCCCCAATTGGATGACCAAGAGCAATCGCACCACCATTGACATTGACAATATCGGTGTTGAAACCAAGTGTTTTCCCAACCGCACAAGCCTGAGCAGCAAAGGCTTCATTTGACTCGATCAAGTCAAGATCATCAACTGTCAAATTGCCTTTTTCAAGAGCTTTACGGGTCGCATAAATCGGTCCACATCCCATAATCTTAGGATCCAAACCTGCACTTGCATACGAACGAATGCGAGCAATGACTGGAAGTCCCAATTCTTCAGCTTTTTCAGCACTCATGACTAAGACGGCTGCCGCTCCGTCATTGATACCTGAGGAATTTCCCGCCGTAACAGAACCGTCTTTTTTGAAAACAGGACCTAGCTTAGACAAACTCTCCAAGCTAGCATCTTTTCTAGGAAATTCATCTGTATCAAATACGATAGGATCGCCTTTACGTTGAGGAATGACCACCGGAACAATCTCTTCCTTAAAGCGTCCAGATTCTATAGCCGCCACTGCTCGTTTTTGTGATTCCAAAGCAAGCGCATCTTGATCATCCCGGCTAATACCATATTCTTGGGCCACATTCTCAGCTGTAATCCCCATATGGTATTCGTTAAAGGCATCAGACAAACCATCCTTAATCATGGTATCTACCACTTTCGAATCGCCCATACGACCGCCCCAACGGAAGCTTGGCAGAACATATGGAGCCTGACTCATGTTTTCCGCACCACCAGCCACTATAATATCTGCATCGCCACACTGAATCGCTTGAGCAGCCAACTGCACTGCCTTCAAACCGGAACCACAAACCTTATTAATGGTAAAGGCTGGTGTAAATTCAGGAAGCCCAGCATGAATACTCATTTGGCGAGCCACGTTTTGGCCTAAACCTGCGCCTAGGACATTCCCCATAATCACTTCATCTACTTGCTCTTGTTTCACACTCGCCTTCTCCAAAACACTCTTAATAACCAAAGCTCCTAAATCAACAGCAGAAACATTCTTCAAGCTTCCTCCAAAGGAACCAATAGGAGTTCGCACTGCTGAAACAATCACTACCTCTTTCATAACTACCTCCATTTATACCTTGTATAATGATGCAATACAAAAGTGGTTTACAATTGTGTAAACCACTTTTACATAGTTGTCAAGATTTCATGATTCCTTAACTTCTAGCAAACCAACTTCACCATCTTCGCGGCGATACAAAACATTTGTTGTTTGATCTTCGACATCAACATAGATAAAGAAATCATGCCCCAACAAATCCATTTGAAGAAGTGCTTCTTCCAAATCCATTGGTTTTAAATCAATTTGTTTTGAACGAACCACTTTTGGCTGCACAACATTTGCATCTTCAACTAGAGCATCTGTAAAGAGTTGGCTTGTTGCAACCTTATTTTTATTCTTGCGTTCGATTTTTGTTTTATTTTTTCGAATCTGGCGTTCAATTTTATCTGTTACAAGATCGATAGAACCATACATATCTTGAGAAATATCTTCTGCACGAAGAGTAATTGACCCAAGTGGAATTGTTACTTCAACTTTTGCTGTTTTTTCACGGTAAACTTTCAAGTTGACACGTGCATCCAACTCTTGTTCAGGTTGAAAATATTTTTCGATCTTTTCGAGTTTAGAAACTACATAATTGCGAATTGCTTCTGTTACTTCTAGGTTTTCACCACGGATACTATATTTAATCATATAAGTACCTTCTTTCTAAACATTTTTATTTTTCTAACTATATTATAACGCTTTCATTTTCATTTTGCAAATTTTTTCCTTATCTTACAAGAGAAAAAGTTTTGACTTCCAAAACACCTGCCTCTTCAAAAAGTCGCTTCACACGATTGATAGTCGCCCCTGTCGTATAGATGTCATCAATAACCAAAATCTTCTTAGGAAGAGGGGCTTCCGTTTTAATATAAAAGGGAATTTCCGTAGCTAATCGTTCTGAGCGATTCTTAGAAGAACTAGCCTTCTCTTCTCTTTTCCCTAGTAAATCTTGAAAGGAAAATCCTGCTGCCTCAACCAAACCTTCAACCTGATTAAATCCCCTCTCAAGCAATCTTTCAGGACTTAGGGGAATTACCACAAATTCATAGTCTCTATATTTTTTCAACTCATCCGCAAGTACAGGAGCAAAAACCTTTCTAAGCAGAAAATCCCCATCAAACTTATATCGACTAAAGAAGTCTTTCATAGCTTGATTATAGGTGAAGATTGCTTTATGATCAACTTGAATCCCATCCTCACACCAAAGTTTACAATCTTGACACGTTGTTGACAACCCTCTTTTCATGCAGTTTGGACAATGGTCTTCACCAATCTTCTCAAAAGTAGAATCACAAGCTGAGCAAAGATAGTTGTGCTCATTCTTAAACAGTAAGAGGTGACTAAATGTCAAGTCACTCTTTGTTGACTGGCCACATAATAAACAATTCATAATCCCGCCTCCTTGTTCATCTGCTTGATTTCCTTGATTGCCTTTTTGATGGAAGTATTTAATCCATCATGAAAGAAGAGCAACTCACCAGTTGGTCTGTCCATACTACGCCCAACTCGCCCACCAATCTGAATCAAGCTAGACTTGGTAAAGAGACGATGATTAGCTTCTACTACGAAAACATCCACACAAGGGAAGGTAACTCCACGCTCTAAAATTGTCGTACTGATCAGTATCGTCAACTCTCCATCTCGAAAAGCTTGCACCTGCTCTAATCGATTTTCTGTGACAGAGGAAACAAAGCCGATATTTTCATTTGGAAACTGTTCCTGCAATATTTCTTTTAGTTTCTCGCCTTTTTTAATTTCTGATGCAAAGATTAACAAGGGATAACCTGTTCTTCTCTGCTTCTCAATGGAGCTCTTTAACTTAGGTGACAACTGACTCTTATCTAAGTAACGATTAAAATCCGATAACCAAACTGGCTTTGGAATAATCAATGGATTTCCATGAAATCGTCTTGGCAAGCTCAACCGTTTTAGTTTTCCTGTGCGAACCTTCTTATCTAACTCATCTGTAGAAGTTGCTGTAAGGAATATCCTTAACCCATCTTCCTTTACACATTGGTTTACAGCGTAGTAAAGTATAGGGTTGTCAACATAAGGAAAGGCATCTACTTCATCCACTATCAACAAATCAAAGGCATGATAGAATTTTAATAACTGATGCGTCGTTGCAACCACTAGGGGAGTTCGAAAATAGGGCTCTGATTCGCCATGAAGTAGTGCTATCTCACAAGCAAAATCATTCTGCAGGCGCTTATACAGTTCCAAACAAACGTCTATGCGAGGGCTGGCCAAACATACTGCACCACCATCATCAATCACTTTGGCCACAACTTGATAAATCATCTCTGTTTTTCCAGCACCTGTCACAGCATGAACTAAGGTCGGTTCTTTCTTTTTGACTGCTCGGATCAATCCCTTCGATACCTTCTCTTGAAAAGGAGTCAATTGGCCACGCCATTTTAGAACATCTTGCTTAGAAAAATCTTCCTGCGGAAAATAGTATAAAGCTTGATCACTCCTGACTCGCTTCATCAGCAAGCACTCCCTACAATAGTAAGCGTCAATAGGCAAATACCATTCTTCTAGAATCGTACTATTACAACGTTGACAGAAAAGTTTTCCCTTCTCTTTTCTCATTGCTGGCAGTTTCACGGCCATCTGACGTTCTTCTTTAGTTAATTCTTTCTCAGTAAATAAGCGACCGAGATAATTTGGATTTACTTTCATACTTCTCTATTCGTAAAAATCTAGCGCTTTAGGTGTTTTTTTAGTACAATTAAATCATGGAATTTAGAACAATTAAAGAGGACGGGCAAGTCCAAGAAGAAATTAAAAAGTCACGCTTTATCTGTCACGCAAAGCGTGTCTATAGTGAAGAAGAAGCTCGTAACTTCATCACGACCATCAAAAAAGAACACTACAAAGCTACCCATAACTGCTCAGCTTTTATTGTAGGGGAACGAAGTGAAATCAAGCGTACGAGTGATGATGGTGAGCCTAGTGGTACTGCTGGAGTCCCTATGCTCGGTGTCTTAGAAAATCACAATCTTACTAATGTCTGCGTAGTGGTTACTCGCTACTTTGGGGGAATTAAGTTAGGCGCTGGCGGTTTGATTCGCGCTTATGCAGGTAGTGTGGCCTTGGCTGTCAAAGAAATTGGCATTATTGAAATCAAAGAGCAAGCTGGTATAGCCATTCAAATGTCTTACGCTCAATACCAAGAGTACAGTAACTTCCTTAAAGAACATGATCTCATGGAGCTGGATACAAACTTTACAGATCAAGTCGATACGATAATTTATGTTGACAAGGAAGAGAAAGAAAATATCAAGGCTGCTCTTGTGGAGTTTTTTAATGGAAAGGTTGCTTTAACAGATCAAGGTTTACGAGAAGTTGAAGTTCCTGTAAACTTATTGTAAACAAAAATATAGATAGCACCTACTAAATTTATTCGCAGATTTACAGCTCAGACCTTTGATATAAAAAAATCCTATCGCTTTGATAGGATTTCTATATTTTACAAATAGCCTTGAGCGCGTTATACTAGTATCATCTTATACAAAGAGGTATATCTATGGCTATTTATAACAATATCACTGAACTAATCGGACAAACACCGATTGTTAAACTTAACAACATTGTTCCAGAGGGTGCTGCAGATGTTTATGTAAAACTTGAAGCTTTTAACCCTGGATCGTCAGTAAAAGACCGTATTGCCCTTAGCATGATTGAAAAAGCGGAACAAGATGGTATTCTAAAACCAGGTGCTACCATTGTTGAGGCAACGAGTGGAAATACTGGTATCGGACTTTCTTGGGTAGGTGCTGCTAAGGGATATAAAGTTGTTATCGTCATGCCCGAAACGATGAGTGTGGAACGACGTAAGATTATCCAAGCCTATGGTGCTGAACTCGTCCTTACTCCTGGTAGCGAAGGAATGAAAGGCGCAATTGCCAAGGCTCAGGAGATCGCAGCTGAACGTGACGGCTTCCTTCCACTCCAATTTAACAATCCAGCTAATCCTGAAGTACACGAAAGAACAACAGGAGCTGAAATACTGGCTGCTTTCGGTTCTGATGGACTAGATGCTTTTGTGGGTGGTGTTGGTACTGGTGGAACGATTTCAGGTGTTTCTCACGCTCTTAAAGCAGCAAATCCAGACATTCAAGTTTATGCAGTTGAGGCAGACGAGTCAGCTATCTTGTCTGGTGAAAAACCAGGACCTCACAAAATTCAAGGTATCTCAGCTGGATTTATTCCTGATACACTTGATACAAAAGCCTATGATGGTATCGTCCGTGTAACATCAGATGATGCACTCACACTTGGCCGTGAAATTGGTGGAAAAGAAGGCTTCCTTGTTGGGATTTCTTCAGCTGCAGCGATTTACGGGGCAATTGAGGTTGCCAAGAAATTAGGTACAGGTAAGAAAGTCCTTGCTTTAGCACCAGATAACGGCGAACGTTATTTGTCTACAGCACTCTATGAATTTGAAGTGTAGTCTCCTAAATGCACTTAGCCCTTATTATAGGGCTTTTTCTTTGTTCAATTTAAAGAAAAATCTAAGTTCCCTACAGCAAAATCATAACCACCCGTCTAACGGGTGGTTTGCACCAGGGCTATAAGCCCAAATTACCAGCCAGCGCCTAAAGACGCTGGCTTTCACGTTGTTCAAGCCTCATTGCTCTTGACTCTTCACAAACCTCTCAAAGAGGTGTTCGCATTACTTACCACTATCCCTAAAGGGATCCTCATATTCTTTTACACTTAATTTATCTAGTGCTATATCATGCTTTTCCTGCTCTTGAATATATTTCTTAATTGTGGCTTCATTAAGTCCCACTGTACTCACATAATAACCTTCTGCCCAGAAATGTCGATTTCCAAACTTGTACTTAAGGTTGGCGTGTTTGTCAGACATCATGAGTGCACTTTTGCCTTTTAAATAACCCATGAAACTTGAAACACTTATCCTTGGTGGAATACTTACTAACATATGTACATGGTCTGGCATTAAGTGACCCTCGATAATTTCAGCTCCTTTATAACTACATAATCGGTGGAATATTTCTCCCAAACTACTTCGATATTGATTATAAATGATTTTTCGTCTATACTTAGGGGGAACACAATGTGATATTTACACATCCACTTTGTGTGTGATAAACTATGTGCCTTTTGTGCCATATTTTTCTCCTTTCGCTTTACAATTGGCTTGAACACCTTTATTGTATCGCGTTTGGAGTTTTTTGGTATAACCTTCGACGCGCACCCGCATAGCGGGTGGTTTATTTGTCTCGCACCTCACGGAGCGAGACGGACTAATAGTCACATAAGAAAAAGGAAGCAAATTGCTTCCTCTTTTATCATTAGTTATTCAAGGCTGCTGCCATTGTAGCTGCAACTTCTGCTTCGAAGTCATTTGCAGCTTTCTCAATACCTTCACCAACTTCAAAGCGAGCGAACTCAACTACTGAAGCATTTACTGATTCAAGGTAAGCTTCAACTGTCTTGCTATCGTCCATGATGTAGACTTGGGCAAGAAGTGTGTATGCTTGGTCAACTTTGGTGTTGTCAAGCATGAAGCGGTCCATTTTACCTGGAATGATTTTGTCCCAGATTTTTTCTGGTTTGCCTTCTGCAGCCAACTCAGCTTTGATGTCTTCTTCAGCTTGAGCAATCACTTCATCAGTCAATTGAGCTTTTGATCCATATTTCAAGTGTGGGAGAGCTGGTTTACCAACCATTGCACGGCTATCATTATCTTGGTCAATCACGTGGTTCAATTGTGCCAACTCATCTTTAACGAATTGCTCATCCAATTCTTTGTAAGAAAGAACTGTTGGTTTCATCGCAGCAATGTGCATTGAGATTTGTTTAGCAAGTGCTTCGTCTCCACCTTCAATAACAGAGATGACACCGATACGGCCACCATTGTGTTGGTATGCTCCAAAGTGTTGTGCATCTGTTTTTTCAAGCAAAGCAAAACGACGGAATGAGATTTTTTCACCGATTGTAGCTGTTGCAGATACATAGGCTGCTTCAAGAGTTTCACCTGAAGGCATTGTCAAAGCAAGTGCTTCTTCGTTATTAGCTGGTTTACCTTCAGCAATTACTTTAGCTGTTGCATTTACCAAGTCAACGAATTGAGCATTTTTCGCAACGAAGTCAGTTTCAGCATTTACTTCAACTACTGCTGCAACGTTACCGTTAACAAATACACCAGTCAAACCTTCTGCAGCAACGCGGTCAGCTTTCTTAGCTGCTTTCGCCATACCTTTTTCACGAAGCAATTCAATCGCTTTTTCGATATCGCCGTCTGTTTCTACAAGCGCTTTTTTAGCGTCCATAACACCGGCACCAGATTTTTCACGCAACTCTTTTACAAGTTTAGCTGTAATTTCTGCCATTTTGATTCTCCTATATTTTTTAAAAATAGGAGAGCCGGGCTACGCCCCGCCCTCCTAGGTAATTACTATTTATATGAATTAAGCGTTATCGCCTTCTACAACTTCAACGATTTCTTCGATTGAGTCTGCTTGAGCTTCTGAAGCTGCAAATTCTGCTTCAACTGCTGCTGCATCTTCTCCTTGGCGTCCTTCGATGATAGCATCAGCCAATTTAGCTGTGATCAATTTAACAGCGCGGATAGCGTCATCGTTAGCTGGGATGATTACATCGATATCGTCTGGATCAGTGTTTGTGTCAACCATCGCTACAACTGGGATTCCCAATTTTTTAGCTTCTTTAACAGCGATTTGCTCTTTATGTGGGTCAACTACATACATTACATCTGGGATACGAGGCATGTCTTCGATACCACCCAAGAATTTTTCAAGACGTGCACGTTGCTTGTTAAGAAGTGCAACTTCTTTCTTAGGAAGAACGTCGAAGATTCCTTCTTCTTCCATACGTTTGATTTCTTTCAAACGAGCAATACGTTTTTGGATAGTTCCCCAGTTAGTAAGAGTTCCACCCAACCAACGGTGGTTGATGTAGTATTGACCTGAACGTTCTGCTTCTTCTTTAACAGCGTCAGCAGCTTGTTTTTTAGTACCAACAAACAATACAACTGCATCGTTAGCTGCCGCATCACGCATAAAGTCGTATGCTTGGTCAGCGTACTTTACAGTTTGTTGCAAGTCGATAACGTGGATTCCGTTACGCTCAGTGAAGATGTACTTAGCCATCTTAGGGTTCCAGCGACGAGTTTGGTGACCAAAGTGTACACCAGCCTCAAGAAGTTGTTTCATTGAAATTACTGCCATGAGTATTTCTCCTTTTTGTTTTTTCCTCTTCTCGATTTCAACTTGCAAAACGACCCAAGGGCAACAGTTTCACAATTCATCAAGAATGAGTATTATCGTTTACACGACAGGTTTTATTTTATCATATTTCAACAGTATTTTCAAGCTATTTAGTAGAATTTTAGTAGGACTTTCGGATAAAAACATTAAAAGAGACTCGATTGAGTCTCTTCGTTTTATACATTAGTTTGGATAGATGTATGTTACGTAACCTTCAGAAGTTGTGGTTGGGTTGAACCATCCACGTTTGTTTCCGATTGTACGATCTCCACCGTAGTTTGATTCTGATACTTGGATACGAGTTGATGATGAAACTGCTGTAACAACCGCTACGTGTCCATAACCACCATCATTCCAACATGCAATCGCACCAACTTGTGGAGTTGAACCTGTACGGAATCCTGCTGCAGCTGCACTTGTTGCCCACTGAGCTCCGTTCCCCCAGTAATCTCCAGCCCAAGGTGCCAATGTTTTAGCTCCCCAAGTACATTCACCAGTTGGATAACTTGAAGCATTTGAGCTGTAAGTTGGACGTTGTCTAGCAGGCGCTGGCGCAGGTGCCGGAGTGTAGCTTGAATCTTCCTCGTCAGTTGTTGATGTTGCCTGTACTTGAGCAGAGAAGCTTGTATTTCCTGAAGCAACTACTGATTGTTGTTGGCTTGCTTGACGAGCTTTGTAAGCTGCTTCTGCTTCAGCCGCTGCTTTTGCTTCTGCTTCTGCAGTTGCTTTTTGTTCTAGCAAAGTAGCTTTTTCGCCTTCTGCAGTTGCTTTCTCAGCAGCAAGATTCAACTCAGCAACTTTCAACTCAGCTTGCTTTGTTGTCAATGTTTGTGCATCGTCAGCAAGCGTTTGTTGGTTCGCAATGACAGTGTTGATTGCTTCATTATTTGCAACCTGTTTTTCAGCAATTGATTTTTTATCAGCCTTCTGTTGTTCCAACATTTTGTTGTTAGCTGATACAATCTCGCTCATCGCTGCAACACGTGAAATAGCTTCTGTAATTGATTTTGAGTTTACAATTGTATTGATATAGCTAGTTGCAGCACCGTTTGTTTGTGCGCTACGTGCTTGTTTTTCCAAAGATTCATTACGAGCAACAATGTTCTTAGAGAGCTCTGTAATTTCTCCTTCAAGTTTTTTAGATTCAGCTTGTAGAGTTTCGTTCTCAGCTTCTAAGTTCATTTGTTGAGTTTGGATAGCTGTAACTTGCGTTTGGATTTCATCTACTTGTTTTTGAGCTTCTTTTTGTTGAGATGTCAAATTACTAATCTTACTATCTTGAGCAGCAATCTTTTCATCAGTTGTTTCAGCGTGGACAGTTGTCAATACTGCCGCTTGAGACACTAATACTGTACTTAATAAAAGTGACGCTAAGATTTTTTTCTTCATATTGTGTAGATACTCCTTCTATTTAAGACATTACTAGTATACCAAAAAAAGACATAATAAATATTACGCCTTTGTTACATTTTTATTTCTTTCTTATAGATAACATTTTTCAAAAATATATTGGAAAATAAGCATCCATAAAAAGTTTAAAATCATTGATGGGACAAGACTGTAGACGATGAAAACTGGCATCGATTCTACTGTCAATCCCATAGCAAGGGCAAGAAGATAACTCCCCATATCAAATAGGAAACTCATCACAACTATTGTTAACATTCTTGTCCAACGGTTTAGCAAAATTACACTATTAAATTTATGGAGCGAAGCACCTATCAAGATAAATAGAAGTGTCGCAATTCCTATCAAGTGGAAAAAATAGATATCGTACACCAAACCCACTATACCGCAATAAGCTAGATAGAGATATTCTGAAACCTCAATTGTCTCAAACAAGAGAAATAAAAACAGAAAATGACTTGCTAAATGAAAGTGAGGGAAGAAGGATCCCGCTAATTGTCCAATATGTGCATCAATTAGTACGACAAAAGGGAGTAAAAAGAAAATACCAATTTGTTTTAACAGTCTCATTGCTAATTCCCCACTAACTCTACCACGTGAAGATTTTTGGTGTCAGCACTTAACTTTACTGTTACTTCCTTTGTTAGATAATCACTGCTGTGTGTTGTAGCAACAACCTCTCCAACAGGGATATCCTTAACATTAAAGTTTCCAAGCCCCCCTGTAGTCACCTTGTCTCCCGCGCTAATGTCGCTGTTGCTGTTTAATTGACTAATTTTAAGCAGTTCAGATTCCTTATCATAACCAACGATAATCCCGTAAATTTCAGTAGAACCATGCAGGATTTTAACAGAAATTTTGTCTGAATTTTCGGTGTTTGTCAATAGGTTGATCGTTGTTGAATGATCCTCCACCTTTGAAACACTACCAATCAAACCCCCGTTTGCAATGGCCAACATATTTTCAGAAGCTCCTTTTGAACTTCCCGCATCAATTGTTAACTCTTGTTTCCAAGATACTGGAGCCCGCATAATCACATCTGCTGCAATGGTTTTTGTAGCCTGCAATTTTGACTTCATATCCAGCAACTGACGTAATTGTTCATTTTCATTTTTTAAACTTTCTGATTGATTAGACTCCACCTCTAGTTGATAGAGCTGTTTTTTTAGACTCTCATTTTCATTGTAAGTCTGCGTCAAATGTCCCAAATCCGATTTGAAAGTATCAAACCACTGAAAGGGTTTTTGAACAATTCTATCTACTAAGGAAATCCCATCTCCTAGTTTCGTCACAATAGCGCTTGAATAGGTTGTCACTAATAGAACAGAAACTGCCAGAACTGTGACAAAAACGATGATTAGATATTTTGATTTTTTAAAACGGTTCATATTCCTACCTTTATACTAAAAACCTGCTACTGTGAGCTTCTTATCAATCCTACAAACCTGCTAAGATTTTAAGAAAAATAAGAAACATCCCAGTATCAAAATCACAAGAATTGCCAGTGTATCCTTTTGACTCCATCTCAACTGTCTATACTGACTTCTACCCTTTCCTCCCTGATAACCACGCGCTTCCATGGCTATTGCCAATGAATCTGCACGCTTTAAGCTCGTCGCAAAAAGAGGAATTAAAATTGGAATCATAGCCTTTACCTTTTGCACGATGCTACCTTCGCCAAAGTCAACTCCACGGGCTTTTTGAGCATTCATAATTCGCGTTGTGTCATCCATCAAGGTTGGAACAAAACGCAAACTCATTGATAACATAAGACCAATTTCATGAACGGGAACTTTCACACGTTTCAGCGGTGCTAAAAGAGCTTCAACTGCGGCTGCCAGACTCAAAGGCATGGTCGTTAATGTTAGCAAGGTTGAAAAGAAAATAATCAACACAAAACGACAGAAAATGATTCCCGCTTGTTGCAAAGCATAATCCGTTATTTTTATAAAAGAAAACTCAAATAGGACATTTCCACTTGAAATGAAAAAGAGCTGAAAAAGAGTCGTAAAAGCGATCAAGAAGAACATGGATTTTAATCCCTGAATGAAAAATGAAAGGGAAACGCCTGACAAAGCGATAAATATACCTGTCGCTACAAACAGAACGAGATTGGTGAGAGGATTATTGGCCCAAAATACAATCAAAATCAACAGGATCATGGCAAGCAATTTACTACGCGGATCCAAGCGATGAATGATGGAATCCCCCGGTATATAACGCCCTAAAATCATACTATCCATTTAGCGACTCCTTAAACTCCTCTATCTTGATTGGCAATTTTTTAAAAGCTACACCTCTATCTGCCAAACGTTTACAAAATGCTGTGATTTTAGGCACACCTAACTGCACCTTTTCCATAGAGGCTACATCTTGGAAAACTTCGCTCGGTTTACCACTTTTGACCAAACGCCCCTTTTCCATAACATAGACCTGATCAGCATATTCAGCTACATCATCCATCAAATGCGTTACCAGAACGATTGTCATTCCAGCAAGGTGGAGTTCTTTAAACAAGGTCATCAATTCTTTTCTGCCCAAAGGATCTAGCCCTGCTGTAGGCTCATCCAAAACCAAGACAGTTGGCTCCATGGCTAGCATACCTGCTATAGCCACACGTCTCATCTGACCACCCGAAAGTTCAAAAGGACTGCGCTCAAAGAGTGACTCATTGATGCCTACCAAGGCTAACTTTTCACGCGCAATTTTCTTGGCCTCTTCCTCAGAAACTCCAAAATTTTGCGGTCCAAACGCCACATCTTTCAAAACAGTCTCTTCAAAAATCTGATTTTCAGCAAATTGAAACACTAGACCAACCTGCTTTCGAATCTGGCGAATTTCTTTATTGGTTGATGTAGGAGTAATGACAGTATCGAAAACTCGAACAGAACCCTTACTTGGTACCAATAGGCCATTTAAAAGCTGTAAAATCGTTGATTTCCCACTACCTGTGTGACCTACTAAAGCTGTATAGGAGCCATCCTCAATCGTCAAGGAAACATCAGTCAAGGCTGATGAAGATAGGGGAGTCCCCTCTTGATAGGTAAAGCTCACATTTTCTAGAGTAATTCCCATAACTTGTCCTCTAGCTCTCCTTCTGTCAAATAGCCATCCGGCAACTGATAACCCGTCTCTCTCAAAGATTCTCTCAATTGATTAGTAAAAGGCTCATCTAACCCTATCTGGTCAAGGTCAGTCCGAGAAAAAAGTTCTCTTGGGCTGCTGGTTGACTCCACTTGGCCTTTTTTCATGACCAAGACACGATCACTCATCGCAACTTCTTCTAAGTCATGTGTAATGGAGACGACTGTCATCTGGTGATCTTTTCGAATCTCTTGAACTGTCTGAATCAGTTCTCTTCGTCCCTCGGGGTCCAACATACTTGTAGCCTCATCCAAAATCAAAATAGCTGGTCTCAGGGCAACAACTCCCGCAATAGCCACACGCTGTTTTTGTCCACCAGATAAACGAGCTGGTTCTCTCTTCTTAAAGTCCAGCATACCTACCAACTTCAAAGATTCAGCCACTCTCTTCTTCATTTCTTCACGAGGAAGTCCCTGATTTTCTAAACCAAAGGCAACATCATCTTCAACAGTCGCCCCTACAAATTGGTTATCTGGATTTTGAAAAACCATACCAATTTGTCGACGCAAGTCCCAAACGTTCTCAGAGGACAGCAGTTGGCCATCTATCCAGATTTCCCCAGACTCTGCTTCAAGCAAGCCATCAATCAAACGAATAGTTGTTGACTTCCCACTCCCATTATGACCTACAATCGAAAGCCATTCTCCACGTTTCACGTGAAACGAGACATTATTAACGTCATAATGTTCCTGGTCTTCCTTGTAACGAAAAGACAGATCTTTTACTTCAATAATTGATTTCATTTCGAACCAAATGTCCCTTTGAATACATGAGCGCTACCCTTGAAATAATCATAACCAGAGTAGATAGTGAAAAACAAAGCGATATAAAGCAACAGCTGACCAATTAAATTCCAATGTAAGAGCAAAAAGATAATAGCAAACATCTGACTAAAGGTCTTGATTTTCCCTGGCATCGCTGCTGCTAGAACTGTCCCTCCCGTCTCAACAAGCAACAAACGCAAGCCTGTCACCGCAAGTTCACGACAGATGATAATAGCAACAACCCAAGCTGGAGCCATACCTAACTCAATCAACATGATAAAAGCTGACATAACCAACAGCTTATCGGCCATCGGATCTGCAAACTTTCCAAAGTTGCTGACTACATTCCATTTTCGAGCAAGATAGCCATCGAGATAATCCGTTATACTAGCAACTGCAAAGATGATTGCCGCCAGCAGGTGACTGCCTTGTGAATGACCAAAAGTCAAAATAAGAATAAAGAGAGGTATAAAGAGAATTCTACCAATTGTTAATACATTAGGGATTTGTTCTTTTTTCATTGTTTCTTCCTTAGTCTGTAGTGAATGTAAGTGTTACAGTTCCAGTCTGAGTCGTCAACTTGGAAGTATCAACTGTTTGATTATCTACAGTCACAGTAACTCCCTTCACTACACCTAAGGTGATAGTAACGGGATTCTTAGTTGAAACTGTTGTTTTTGCATTTTTATTGTCTGCGGATAGTGTCACACCACCCTCTAGCTCGCTTCCTGAAACACTAACCCAGCTAGTTACATCCGAAACTGCCAGCTGAACCGTAGCTGTTTCCTTACTCGTTTTATACCGAGCTTCAATGCGGTTTCCTTCGCCTGACACTGTAATAGTTGATTCCGTAGTAGAAGATGGGCTAGACGTCTGACTACTAGAAGATGAACTAGATGAGGTTGTGGAACTAGATGAGGTTGTGGAACTAGTTGAGCTCACAACACTATAATTAGCTGAAGAAGGACTTGGTTGAGTCTGGATATAATTCCAAACATAATAAGTCACAAAAATTAAAATCGACAAGGCAAATAAAATGAAATAAATCAAGGGCAGATAAGAAGTCTTTTTCTTATTTGATCGTCTACGACCGGATAAATCTTCTTCATCAACATCTACCTCTTCATAGGTAATCATGCTTCCTGAATCATAGGCATCCAAAATAATTCGTTCATCCAATTCAACTGCCCAAGCATATTTTCTCAAAAAAGAACGAGCGTAGAAGGTACTAGGGAGTTGATCAAAATCATCTGCCTCCATAGCTTCTAATAAATTCATCTGAATATCAGTTTTTGTCTGCAATTCTTCCAAACTCAATCCTTGGTTTATTCTAGCTAAACGCAGCACCTCACCAATTGTTTTTTTTCTCATACGTACCATTCCTTCTTTCTAGTATTAGTCATCTTTTAGGTTGGAAAGATTGTAAAATCAACTAGATCACCATCATCTATCAAACGATGACCTGCTTCAAGAACATCGTCTAAAGTAATTTCTTGTAAAATTTTTGGTAAATCCAAAATAGTTTCTCCTCTGTCGACTGGTTCATACTGTGTCGCAATAAACTCCAAGGAGTTCATACTACTGAAAAATTCCCCAAACATCTCACTCTTAACAAGATCCAGATGTTCCTCTGTAAGATCTGAATCTTTCGTAAAGTTGCGAATAGCCTTTCGAAATTGATGCGACAACGAAACAGGTTCTTTCGTTTCCATCGTCAATATCACAAAATGAAAGCGACTGTTGACTTCAACCTCAAGTGACAATGACGCATCTAACTTCCCATTCTCATATAACTTTTGAAATCGCTCAGAAGTCCAACCAAACATCATCGTAAACAATAATTTTAGCAAAATATTATAACGGTAGCAATCTTCTGCTGCCACCTCACCTGCTCCCCTAATTCCAACAGCAAGTTTTGGTGAAGAGACTTCCATCCGAAGGTTATCTCTTTCTTTGACAGCTTGTAAAGTAAGCTTCTCCTTCCTTACTACCATTTCTTCCAAGTTTCTAAGTTTCTTTTGCGAAAAATAGTTCTTAACTGTATCTACATCAAAATTCCCAACTAAAAACAAAGACATATTTACAGGTTTGTAAAAGGCTGTAAAGTTATTTTTTAAGTCATTTAGCTGGATATTGTTAATTGACTTTTCACTTCCAACAATATCTGCTGCCAGAGGAGTATTGGGATAAAGATTTGCTAATGTTGCAAAAAACAGGCGCGAATCTGGATCATCTTGGTACATCTCACGTTCTTGTTGAATGATTTCCCGCTCTCGCTCAACTGACTCTTCTGTAAAGTGAGCAACTGTTACCAATTCTTCAAGCAAATCCAAGTTTTCTGATAAATGATCTATTGTTGAAAACAAATAACTCGTCTTTGTAAAACTTGTAAAAGCATTGCTATCAGCTCCCAAGCGTGTAAAAGACTCCATAATATCTTCAGCATTTTCTCTCTCAAACAGTTTGTGTTCAAGAAAATGTGCAATTCCAGTTGGATAACACTGTAAACCTTTTTCAGATAATGTAAAGTTTGTATCTACTGATCCAAATTGAACTGTTACAACTCCGTAAACTTCATTAAATTGTTTCTTAGGAAGGAGAGATACTGTCAATCCATTTGATAGACGAGTCTGATAAACCGTCTCCTTTACAGCAGGATAGTATTTTTCTTCAAAGGTAACTGGTGTCATTCTATTCCTTCCATAAAGTATATCGCTTGTAACCGAACACTATTTGCTGCTTTACAGATAGCTTCTTTGTCAATTTGATTTAATTTTTCAATCCAACTGTCAAAATCTGATGTAGATTTCCCTAACAGACTATTCAAATAAACTCGCTCGATTAGTGAGCTCTGACTATCTTGCGCAAGCAATAAGGTTCTGCGAATCATCTCCTTAGTCTGTTCAATCTCCAAATCTGTAAAATTACCTTTCTTTAGTTCAAGTAATTGATGATTCATCAGTTTTCTGGCTTGATTGCGCTTTTCCCGATCAATGCCAGCATACATCCTCAATTGACCACTAAATAAATCCAATTGACTGGAGATAGTGTAGGCTAGACCAGCATTTTCCCGAACATTTGTAAAAAGCCTAGAGTGAGCAAAACCACCTAACAGACCATTCATTACTACCATGGCCAAATGATGCTTGTCTCCATAGCTCGTAGAACAATGGTAAGCCAATTCCAAAACAGATTGGCCCACATTCTTACGAACCATTCCTTCCCGAAGGACATTTGAATATGGTTGTTGGTACTGAGGCTTGACATCGATTTGACGCCCAGTAAAGGAGAATGACCTCAACCACTCCTTCACTTCTACTTCATTAAAATCACCTAAGAAAAAGAAATCAATACGATCATTCTTCAGAGCATTTTGAAAGCACGTGTAGCTACTTTCTGGAGACTCATTTGAAATGCTATTTCGTAAATCACTGTATCTCAATTGAAGACGCTCATCATGGAAGAACAAGCTATCCAACTCCTTATGAGCAAAATAAAATGAATCATCCATATCAGTAGCTAAACTAGCCAATAACTGTTTTCTTTCAATTTCAAATAAGGCTAGCTCAAAAGCACCATCTTGAGCTAAGGGAGCAAATAAAGTCTGTTTCACCAATTCCAAAATTCGAGAAGTCAAGACATTCTTTTTACTTAAAAAATCATCCCTCACATAAGTAAATGTTAAGTCAAGAATATGTGCCTGTCCCCTACGATAAGCACTTGTGGAAATATCTGTTCCATATAAACTTGCCAAGTATCTGCGAAATGCTTGTGATGTGGGATAAGCTTGATTTGCCGTCTCCAACATATTTGCACTTAACATGCGTCCTGCTATTGTCTCAAGAGATAAGGGAGCAGTAAAACGAATAGTGATTTTATTTGTTTTAAACTTTTTGGATTGAATAAAATGTGCTGAAATTCCAGGCACCAACTCCATACCTTACCTCCTTACATATAGAGTTCTATTATACCACGAAAATCAAAATTTTTCTTGTTCTCTTTATAGCTTTCAAAAGTAAAATCGTTTTCATTTCGACTGACTTTCCTTCAGCTATTTCAGGGAAAATATGGTATAATACCAAAGATTGAGGTGAATTATGGAATACAAATTATTTGAAGAATTTATTACGCTCCAAGCCCTCCTAAAAGAGATTGGAATTATACAAAGCGGTGGTGCTATCAAATCCTTTCTAATAGAGCATCAAGTTTACTTTAATGGTGAATTAGAAAATAGACGTGGAAAAAAAATTCGTGTTGGAGATACGATTGACATTCCTGATTTAAAGATTGACATCACCTTGACACAACCAAGTTTAAAAGAGCAAGAAGAATACCAAGCAGATAAGATCGAAAAAGAACGAATTGCTAAACTTGTCAAAGAGATGAATAAAGGTGTCAAGAAAGAAAAACAAAAAACTACTTCATCACCTAAATTCAAACAAGCTCCACGTTTTCCAGGAAGATAACTATGTGGCTTCAACATTTAACAATTAAAACCTTTCGAAATTACAAAGAGGCAAAAATTGATTTTAATCCAAAATTGAACGTCTTTTTAGGCCAAAATGCACAAGGAAAAACTAATATTCTAGAAGCAATCTATTTCTTAGCCTTGACACGTAGTCATCGTACTCGGACAGATAAAAATCTCATTCATTTTGATGAAGAGCAACTTCATCTTTCTGGCTTGCTACAGAAAAAAACAAGCTCTATCCCTCTAGAAATTGATTTAACACCAAAAGGGCGGGTGACTAAAGTCAATCACTTAAAACAAGCTCGCCTATCAGACTATATCGGACATATGAATGTTGTCCTCTTTGCACCTGAAGATCTCCAGCTAATTAAAGGAGCACCTTCCATTCGCCGAAAGTTTATAGATATAGAATTGGGACAAATTAAACCAATCTACTTGTCAGACCTGTCAAACTATAACCATATACTCAAGCAAAGAAATACGTATCTAAAATCTAACCATAAGATTGACGAAACATTTCTGTCGGTCTTAGATGAACAGTTAGTAGAGTATGGTTGTCGCGTCATAAAACATCGGATAAAATTCATTAAAGACTTAGAGAAATTTGGTCAAATAAAACACTTAGAAATCTCAAATAAATTAGAAGAGTTGTCAATATCTTATCAATCATCTGTCAACTTCACTGATGAAAAACAGCTAACAAGTTCTTTTAAAATTGCTTTAGAGAAAAGTAGATCAAGAGATTTATATAAAAAGAATACTGGTGTCGGCCCTCATCGAGATGACATTACTTTCTATATCAATGGTATAGATGCTAGTTTTGGAAGTCAAGGTCAACATCGTAGTCTTGTACTCTCTATAAAATTAGCAGAAATAGAGTTAATGGAAAGTATTACTAAAGAATCTCCAATATTACTACTTGACGATGTTATGAGTGAACTTGACAACACTAGACAACTAAAATTATTAGAAACGATTTCACAATCTATCCAAACCTTTATCACAACAACAAGTTTAGACCACTTGCAAAATTTGCCAGAAAATCTTAGTATCTTCAATATCCAAAATGGTAAAGTATCTGCAAACCCACATTGACAACTTTGTAAACAAAAAGAACTCCTAAAATTCAGGAGTTCTTTTCTTCTTACATAGAGTAGTTTGGCGCCTCATTAGTGATTTGTACATCATGAGGATGGCTTTCTTTCAAACCTGCACCCGACATTTCAATAAATTGAGCGTTGTAATGCAATTCTTTAAGGTTAGCTGCACCACAGTAACCCATACCAGAGCGAATACCGCCAATCATTTGGAAGACAATATCAGCTGCTGCACCTTTATAGGCAACACGACCTTCAATTCCTTCTGGAACGAGTTTGTTTGCTTCATTGACAGAACCTTGGAAGTAACGGTCACTTGAACCTTTCTTCATTGCAGCGATTGATCCCATACCACGGTAGGTCTTAAACTTACGTCCTTGGAAGATTTCCGTCTCACCTGGCGCTTCGTCTGTTCCAGCAAACATAGAACCAAGCATAACTGCATTTCCACCTGCAGCAAGGGCTTTCACAATATCTCCAGAGTACTTGATTCCACCATCTGCAATGATTGTTTTTCCATATTCACGTGCGACTGCAGCTGCATCGTAGATTGCTGTTACTTGTGGGACACCAACCCCTGCAATGACACGAGTTGTACAGATAGAACCTGGTCCGATTCCAACTTTTACTACGTCAACACCAGCATCAAAGAGGGCACGCGCTCCTTCTGCAGTTGCAATATTACCTGCAATCAAAGTGCGGTCTGGAAAGTGAGCACGAATTTCAGCAATTTTACGTAGAACCCCAGCAGAGTGACCATGAGCAGTATCAATAACAATTGCATCAGCACCTGCTTCAAAAAGGGCTTCGGCACGTTCAAATGTATCTGAAGTGACACCTACCGCACCAGCAACTAGAAGACGACCAAACTCATCTTTAGCCGCATTTGGAAATTCAATCACTTTTTCAATATCTTTAATAGTAATCAAGCCAGAAAGACGACCTTCTTCGTCTACCAAAGGAAGTTTTTCAATACGGTGTTCTTGAAGAATGCTTTCAGCTGTTGCAAGATCTGTACCAACAGGAGCAGTGACAAGATTTTCACTGGTCATGTGGTTTGAGATTGGCTGATTGTAGTCTGAAATAAAGCGAAGATCTCGGTTTGTTAGAATACCAACCAATTTTCGATTTTCAAGTGTCTCCACAACTGGAACACCACTGATACGGTAACGTCCCATCAGCTCGTCTGCTTCAGCAATAGTATGTTCTGGAGTCAAGAAGAATGGATCGATAATAACACCATTTTCAGAACGTTTTACCTTGCGAACTTCATCTGCCTGTTGCGCAATAGACATATTTTTATGGATTACTCCAAGACCACCCGCACGAGCAATGGCAATAGCCATTTGACTTTCTGTGACTGTATCCATCGCGGCTGTTATAATTGGGATATTTAAAGTCAGATTATCTGCCAATTTTGTTGTTAAATCTGCATCATTAGGCAACACATGACTTTCTGCTGGAATGAGCAATACATCATCAAAGGTAAAACCTTTTTTTAAAAATTTAGTATCCCAATTAGACATTGAAGTTTCCTCTTTTCTTTCTTTTTGAGCTTGACTCTTTTTGTGTTGTATCTATCATACCATTCTATGAAAATTTGTCAATTATATTTATAACAGAAAACATAAAAAACTATCCCTGTGATTCTATGGAAGAGATAGTTTTACGATTCATATTTTATCTATTATTTAAAATAATTTAGTCCCATTGCTCCCTTAACTTCAGATAGAGTTTGCCCTGCAACCTCACGAGCTTTTTCACTACCTTTCTGAAGCATATTGTACACTTCACCCATATCCTTAGCAAATTCGATACGGCGCTCACGAATAGGACCAAGTTCGCGTTCGAGTATTTCAAGTAGATAACGTTTCGTCTTCACATCGCCAAGACCACCTCGTTGATAATGTTCTTTCATATCAGCAATGTCTTGAGCATCTTCAGGACGACCAAAAACATCTAGATAATGGAAAACCATATTTCCTTCAATCTTACCTGGATCCTCGACTCGAATATGGTCTGGATCAGTATACATGCTCATGACTTTTTTACGCAAGGTATCCGCATCATCAGCTAGATAAATACCATTATTAAGGGATTTAGACATCTTGGCATTTCCATCTAAACCAGGCAAACGTCCTGCTCTCTCATTTTCTGGATAAATACCTTCTGGTTCCACCAAAACATCACAGTTATATGCGTTGTTAAAAGAACGAACAATTTCACGAGTCTGTTCAATCATTGGTTTTTGGTCTGTTCCTACAGGAACATAATTAGCCTTAAAGGCTGTGATATCAGCTGCTTGCGCAATTGGATAAACCAAAAATCCTGTCGGAATACTTTCTCCAAATCCTTTCTGAGCAATCTCTGTTTTTACTGTCGGATTCCGTTCCAAACGAGCTAGTGAAACCAAATTCATATAGTACATAGATAATTCAGCCAACTCTGGAATTTGACTTTGAATAAAGATAGTTGATTTACTTGGATCCAATCCAACTGCTAAATAATCCAAGGCAACATTCCCAATCGATTCTACAATCGTTTGAGGATCTTTGGCGTGATCTGTCAATGCTTGTTGGTCCGCCAAAAAAACAAACATGTCATACTTGTCTTCTTCCTGCAGTAATACTCTATTTTTAAGACTCCCAACATAATGTCCAATATGCAGTTTTCCTGTTGGGCGATCTCCTGTTAAAATAATAGGTTTCGTCATTTTTTTCTCCTTCGAAATGGTCTCTTCAATTATAGCATTTTTTTGTTAAAATAACAGAAAATTATTTAAATCAAACAACTAACTCTTTGTAAATAAACCTGTAAACTTAATTGACATAAAATTGACAAACAAAAATTTGAATATTTCTCTCTTTTCTAGTAGAATAAATGTATTACATATTATAGGAGAAAAACATTGCTTACAGTATCTGATGTTTCACTACGTTTTAGTGATCGCAAACTTTTTGATGATGTCAACATCAAATTTACAGAAGGAAATACATACGGATTAATTGGTGCTAATGGTGCTGGGAAGTCTACATTCTTAAAAATTCTAGCTGGTGATATCGAACCTACAACTGGCCACATCTCTCTTGGTCCAGATGAACGTCTCTCTGTCCTCCGTCAAAATCACTTTGACTATGAAGATGAGCGTGTCATTGATGTCGTCATTATGGGAAATGAAAAACTTTATAGCATCATGAAGGAAAAAGATGCTATTTACATGAAGGAAGATTTTTCCGATGAAGATGGTGTTCGTGCAGCTGAACTTGAAGGTGAATTTGCCGAACTTGGAGGTTGGGAGGCAGAGAGCGAAGCATCTCAACTACTTCAAAACCTAAATATTCCAGAAGAATTGCACTACCAAAACATGAGCGAATTGGCCAATGGTGAAAAAGTGAAGGTTCTCCTTGCTAAAGCCTTATTTGGTAAACCTGATGTTCTTCTCTTGGACGAGCCGACCAACGGTCTTGATATCCAGTCTATTACTTGGTTAGAAGACTTCTTGATTGACTTTGATAACACCGTTATCGTTGTATCCCACGACCGCCACTTCTTAAACAAAGTATGTACTCACATGGCCGACCTTGACTTTGGAAAAATCAAACTCTATGTCGGAAACTATGACTTCTGGAAGGAATCTTCTGAGCTTGCTGCTAAATTGCTAGCAGACCGTAATGCCAAAGCGGAAGAAAAAATTAAACAATTGCAAGAATTCGTTGCTCGATTCTCTGCCAACGCTTCTAAGTCAAGACAGGCAACGTCTCGTAAAAAAATGCTTGACAAGATTGAACTAGAAGAAATTGTGCCATCTAGTCGTAAATATCCATTTATCAACTTTAAAGCAGAACGTGAGATTGGTAATGATCTCTTGACAGTAGAAAATCTAACTGTAAAGATTGATGGCGAAACTATCCTAGACAATATTAGTTTCATCTTGCGTCCAGGTGACAAGACAGCTCTTATTGGACAAAATGACATCCAAACAACTGCATTAATTCGTGCAATTATGGGTGACATCGACTATGAAGGAACTGTCAAGTGGGGAGTTACTACTAGCCGTTCTTACTTGCCAAAAGACAACTCGGCTGATTTTGCAGGAGGAGAGTCAATTCTTGACTGGTTGCGTCAATTTGCAAGTAAAGAAGAAGATGACAATACTTTCTTACGTGGTTTCCTTGGTCGTATGCTCTTTTCTGGAGATGAGGTTAACAAACCTGTAAACGTCTTATCAGGGGGAGAAAAAGTGCGTGTCATGCTTTCAAAACTCATGCTCTTGAAATCAAATGTCCTTGTACTTGATGATCCAACAAATCACTTGGACTTGGAATCTATCTCAAGCTTGAACGATGGATTGAAAAACTTTAAAGAATCAATCATCTTTGCCAGCCATGACCACGAGTTCATTCAAACTTTGGCAAACCATATTATTGTTTTGTCTAAGAATGGCGTCATCGATCGTATCGATGAAACCTATGATGAATTCTTAGAAAATGCAGAAGTACAAGCAAAAGTCAAAGACCTTTGGAAAGACTAAATAAGACTTCAAAACTCAGTTGGGTTAACCAACTGAGTTTTCTATCATTCTATGAGGTAACATGAAATCATTTTTTAAAACATATCGGACCTATTTTGTTTCTTTTATCATTCCTGTAGTAATTATGACAGGAGTATACCTATCTCAAGGTATCTACTGGAATAGCGATACATCTCCACTATTAGGAGACGGTTTCCATCAATACGTTATTTTTGATGTAGCTTTACGAAATATTCTACATGGAAATGGTAGTTTGTTTTACACTTTTACAAGTGGTCTCGGACTGAATTTCTATGCTCTATCTAGTTATTACTTGGGTAGTTTTCTCTCGCCTCTGGTTTACTTTTTTAATCTGTCGAATATGCCAGATGCTGTTTATCTGACAACTCTTTTAAAATTTGGATTGATTGGTCTGTCAACCTTCTTTAGTTTGAATAGATTATTTAAAGATACCCCAAAATTTTTAAAACTGGCCTTATCTACTTCCTATGCTTTAATGAGCTTCACTGTCAGTCAGTTAGAGATAAAAACCTGGCTAGATGTTTTCATCTTGATTCCTTTAATTATAACTGGCTTACACATGCTTATAACAGAAAAGAAGCACCTACTATACTTTACAAGTCTGTCAATCTTGTTTATTCAAAATTATTATTTTGGCTACATGACAGCTTTGTTTCTAATTTTCTGGTATATCTGCCAAATTTCTTGGGACTTTAAAACTCGAAAATCATCTTTTCTTGATTTTGTTGTTACCTCCTTTTTAGCTGGAATGGCTAGTTTGATTATGACTCTTCCTACACTGTTTGATTTACAAACTCATGGTGAGAAGTTGACTGCCATCACAAAATTAAAGACAGATAGTAGCTGGTATCTGGATATTTTCGCAAAACAATTCATTGGATCTTTTGATACAACTAAGTATGGATCTATACCAATGATTTTTGTTGGATTACTTCCTTTTATTTTGACCATTCTATTTTTCACAATAAAATCCATAAGGTTTCACGTGAAACTTACCTATGCAATTTTCTTTACTTTTTTAATAACAAGCTTTTACATAGAAGCACTTGATTTATTTTGGCAAGGGATGCACACCCCAAATATGTTTTTGCATCGCTATGCTTGGATTTTTTCCACTCTGTTAATTTATACTGCAGCAGAAGTCTTAAATCGTCTGAAAGAACTGAAGCTCTGGAATCTATTTATCTCACTTTTTCTTGTACTAACAGGATTTTTGGCTACTGTCTATTTAAAATCACACTATTCTTTTTTAACTGATTTGAATATCCTACTCACTCTTGAATTTCTACTAGTTTATGCTCTTTTACTTCTTGCAGTCATTAGAAAATTTATCTCTGTAAATCTGTTTGCAATTCTTTTGTCTTTATTTATAACAGCTGAGATAAGCTTAAATGCATCATCTCAAATGGAAGGAATAGCTAAAGAATGGGCCTTTGCTTCTCGTAGCGCCTATAATAGGGATATCACCACTATGGAATCTATTCTAAACCAAATTGACAATCCATTTACACGTACTGAGAAACTGCAAATTCAGACAGGAAATGACAGTATGAAATTTAACTACAACGGAATCTCTCAATTCTCGTCTGTACGAAATCGTTCAGCTAGCACTAGTTTGGATAAACTGGGATTCAAATCCTCTGGAACCAACCTCAATCTCCGTTATGCTAATAACAGTCTTTTAGCAGATAGTTTATTTGGAATCCAGTACAATATTTCTGAAACTTCACTTGATAAGTATGGCTTTCAAGAGATTTATCAAAAGGATCATTTAACCTTATATAAAAATCAACTCTCTTTACCCGTTGCCTTTGCCACTCAATCTATTTACACCGATGTCAACTTTAATAATCACACTCTAGATAATCAAGCTTTATTTATAAACCAGCTTGCTAATCTCAACTTGGATTACTTCTCCCAAATAGCATATGATAAAACAGATACTTCAGATGGTTTAACCAGCATCACAGGTTCTGCGAATGAAGATGCAAAGATTGATTATCAAATTGAGGTTCCTCAAAATAGTCAAGTCTATCTCTCTTTTTCAAATCTTCATTTTACAAACGATAAGCAAAAGAAAGTTGACATCATTGTCAATGGAGAAAAAAAGACTTTTACAACTGACAATGCATTTAATTTCTTTAATTTGGGTTATACTGAAGAACGACAAGCTTTCAATATCAGTGTTAGCTTTCCTGGAAATTCTCAAGTGTCATTTGAATCTCCAACCTTCTATCGTTTAGATACTCAGGTCTTAACTGAGGCAATCCAAAAGATTAAAGAACAACCTGTAGAAGTATCCACCTCTAAAAATAAAGTCTTTGCTACATACGAAGTTAAACAAGATACCTCTATTTTCTTCACTATTCCTTATGACAAAGGTTGGTCTGCATACCAAGATGGGAAAAAACTTGAAATCAAGCAGGTTCAAACTGGTTTTATGAAAGTTGATGTTCCAAAGGGAAAAGGCACCATTACACTTTCCTTTATCCCCAATGGTTTTGTTATTGGAGCAGCCTGCTCACTAACTGCCCTTCTTCTTTTTGGGATCTATAATCACATACGAAATTTATCTAAGACATAAAAAGATTGACCAAGGAATTGGTCAATCTTTTTAATCTTCTTCCATTTTCTTAGGTTGATAAGCTAGCATACCTAAAGCAGTAAAGAAAACTAGTATTATAATAAGGAAAATGACTTGTTGATGAATATTTCCTGTCATAGAAATTGTTTGTCGTAATCCAGAAACCGAATAACTCATTGGTAACCAAGGATTAATAGCTCTAAAGAAATTATTTGTCAAAGCAAGTGGATAGGTACCTGCACTTGATGCTAACTGTAATAAAAGCAAAATAAGAGAAAAGAAAGCTCCTATACGGCTATTCCATGTTGTTAATGCAGTTACCATAGACATAAATGTTAAGCTTGCGATAATAATTAAGAACAAGGTTCTCATTTCATGATTTGCTGTTAGACCAATAAGATGAACGCCACCATAGACTAAGACAGCGGCTAAAACAGCTATAACTCCATTTATCTCAAAGCGAGATTTGAACCAAGCCCAGCGAGTTTCAGGATGACGACCTGAAGGTAATTTAGCAAAAATCATATTTGTTGATAATGCAGCGACAAAGAGAGCGACTGATATCATATAAGGAGCCATAGCAATCCCATTTACAGGAACTTGATCATTGTCTATTTTTGAAAGATTGAGTGGATTTGACAAAATCTCTGCATTTTTAGATTCTGTTGATGCTGATTTGAGTTGATCACTAGCATTACCTAGTCCTTGTCCTAAAGAAGCAACTCCTGCCTGTAAATCTTCCAATCCAGAAGTTAACTTTGTTCCACCTTCTGCAAGTTTCCCAGATCCATCTGCCAATTTATTAGCTCCATTCTCTAATTGAGAAGCACCTGAAAGTAACTGACTGGATTTGTCTGCTAATTGACCAGATCCTGATTGTAATTTATCAACTCCTGCCATTAATTCTTGACTCTTTTGATTCAATTGGTTAGAGCCAGTTGATAATTTTTCAATACCAGATACTAATTCTGGAGTTTTTTCAACTAATTGACCAACTCCTGCTGTCAAGCTAGAAGATTTTTGTGTCAAGGTGTTTGAGCCTGAAACTAGTTGATCCAAACTACCTGTCAAGGTGGAATTCTTTTCACTTAGTTGACTTGCGCCCTGAGAAACTTTATCAACACCTGCAGTATATGCATTTACACCTGATGCAATCGACTGACTAGCAGGAACTAATTTACTCGTCACTGCTCCCTGTATTTCTGTTAATCCACTTGACAATCCTGTCAAAGAAGTAGAAGCAATAGGTAATACTTGATTAGCTTGATTTTTTAACGTCGAAAGATTTGAAGATTGATTTTGTAAGTTTTCTAAACTTCCCTGTAAACCTTGTACTAAAGCTATAATTGACTGAGCCGATTGAATACTATCAGTCGAATTTTGAGATACAGAAGCACTTATCTCAGCTTGTTGCTCACTTGTCAAGGATTGATAAGCTGCTGTCGATTGAATATTTGCTAATGTAGCTGCTTTATCAGACTGAGCACTTGCTAACATTTGATTAGAAAGAGATACTATACTTGATAAAACAGAATCTAATTGTTTTGTATCTCCAACATCAATATTTTGAATAGCTTGATTTAACTGATTCAGACCAGAAGATAATTGATTAATTTGATCTTTTTTCCCAGACGAAGCATCTAACTTGCTAGAAAGTTGTTGAATCCCTTCACTTAATTGCTCCACCCCCATTCGAAGTGTAGCTGATTGATTAGATAACTGATTAGCACCTGTTGCAAGACTTCCCACTCCATTGGTGTAGGCACTAACACCAGATGAAAATTGATTAAGACCAGCATTAAGCTGAGAAACACCGCCAGTATAGGATTCTACACCAGTATATAACTGATTGATTCCTCTTACTAATTCAGGACTTTTAGAAGATAATTGACCTAATCCCCTATCTAATTGACTCACTGCACCAGTATATGTAACTAAACCACT
This sequence comes from Streptococcus mitis, assembly GCF_003943905.1. Lineage (GTDB taxonomy): Bacteria > Bacillota > Bacilli > Lactobacillales > Streptococcaceae > Streptococcus > Streptococcus mitis_BC. The sequence goes on along the minus strand of NZ_RJNS01000002.1, from coordinate 21,586 downwards.
ATTAAAATTCCCTAAGCCAAGATGAAGTTGTTCAACACCAGAGACATAAGAGGATAATCCTTTAGTAAACTGCTCCGCTCCATTTGAAAAAGTTACACTTGAGTTAGCTAGAGTATTAAGATTTGTCGTCAATGTTTGACTTCCCGTCACCAACTGATTGGCTCCATTAGCCAATTGTTCACTTCCGTCAGCTGCCTTATTTATCCCAGACTTTAAGTCATTCATTTTTTGAAATAAAGCCTTGGTATACGTTTCGGTAACATTAGTGGAGACGGTTTGTTTTAATTGTGTCATTGCAGAATCACTCATCTTACTTGCAATAAAGCTATGTCCACTTGACGTCTGATAATCAATTTGCATCTGTTCAGGATGATTCGTTAGGATAGAAGTAGCTTTTTCAGATAAGTCACCTGGTAAAGTCACTACCATGTAGTAGTCACCATCTTCTAGCCCTTTTTCCCCTTCCTCTTCATTAACAAAATGAAAATCTAAAGCCTTATTTTCTTTTAAATTAGACACCATGTCATCACCAATTGTCATTGTCTGTCCATTATAAGAAGCTTCCTTATCTTTATTGACAACTGCCACAGGTAACTCGGATAATTGGCCATAAGGATCCCACATAGATGATAAAAATATAATGTTGTATAAAGCTGGAATGAGAGAAATCCCTATCATTACAATGATAAAGGTCGGTTTTTTAAATATTGCTTTCCATTCTTTAAACATATTTCCTCCTTTTTTAAACATATTGTCTAAAATTTTGATATAATAGATTATACATCAAAAAATCCAAATTACAAGGTAAAAAATGATTTTTTTAGACACATAGTCTATTTTTGTGCAAGAGGAAGAATTATGAAAGAAAGCAACAAACGTTTAAAAACAAAGCGAATCATCGAAAATGCCATGGTTCAATTATTGATGGACCAACCCTTTGATCAAATTTCTACTGTCAAGTTAGCAGAAAAAGCCGGAATTAGTCGTTCCAGCTTTTACACTCACTACAAGGATAAGTATGATATGATTGAGCACTACCAAAGTAAGCTATTTCATACCTTTGAGTATATTTTCCAAAAACATGCTCATCATAAAAGAGATGCTATTTTAGAAGTATTTGAATATTTAGAGTCTGAGCCACTATTAGCTGCTCTTTTATCTGAAAATGGGACAAAAGAAATTCAAAATTTCTTGAGAAATAAACTGCATATTATGCTTAGCACTGATCTTCAGAAACGTTTTATGCAACTACAACTAAATCCAATTGAACTCGAATATAGTAGCATTTATCTAACAAATGCCCTATTTGGTGTTTGCCAGACTTGGATTGCCCATGGAAAAAAAGAAAGTCCGCAAGAAATGACAGACTTCCTTATGAAAATGTTAGGTGATGTCAACTAAAAAAGAACACCGGGTGGTGTTCTTTTTATCTGACTCCGCCAGTAGGACTCGAACCTACGACATCATGATTAACAGTCATGCGCTACTACCAACTGAGCTATGGCGGATAAAATAGTCCGTACGGGATTCGAACCCGTGTTACCGCCGTGAAAAGGCGGTGTCTTAACCCCTTGACCAACGGACCATCTATCTGTAGCAGATATAACCATTATATCAATTTCTTACTAATTGTCAATTACTTTTTAAACTTTTTCTCTAGAATATCTTTCAGCTTGCGAACTTTCAAACGAGTGATGGGGCAGCGATGATCTTCATAAAAGACAACTTCTAGATTCTTTCGATCAATTTCTCTAACATTTCCAATATTGATTAGGAAAGATTTATGAGGAGAATAAAAGCGCTGGGTATGTTTGTCCTTTTCCTGAATATCTGTCATGGTTCCATAGAATTCTTTGGCAAAATTCTTACCAATAATCCGCAACTTATGAGAAACACCTGTTGTTTCGATATACAGAATATCATGGTAGGGGATTTTCAAATCATTTCCCTTATAATTGTAATCAAAATAGTCTACAACATCTTCGTTTTCAAGCAGCATGCTTTTGGTATAGAAGATACTCTGCTCGATACGTTTTTTGAACAATTCATCATTGATGTCCTTATCTACAAAATCTAAAGCTGATACCTGATACTTATAAGTTAAAGTAGCAAATTCAGATCGACTGGTAATAAAGACAATAATAGCATAAGGATTGTGATGGCGGATAAACTGTGCCACTTCAAAACCCTTTTTCTCAATTCCGTGAATATCGATATCTAGGAAATAAAGCTGGTTTACTTCATCGTTTTCAATATATTCCTTAAACTCACGAACTTTTCCTGTTGTCTTGTAAGAAATAGGAATATTTGATTCCTCCGAGATTTCATTCAATATTCTCTCTAGTCTCACTTGATGCTCAATAACATCTTCTAAAATTAATACTTTCATTCGAATTCCCTCTTAAATCTAATAATTTGTCTAAATGTGTTGTCTTCCATCTCTGTTTCCAAAATAATGTTGTCATACTTATCTAAAATCTCTTTGACATTATTAAGCCCTAGACCTCTATTTCTTCCCTTGGTAGAGAAACCTAAGGCAAATAAGTCTTCTGAAGGCGTCATAGTGATTTTACATGAATTCTGGATGACTATAACTGTTTCAAAATCCATTTTAATGACTGCGACTTCAATTTGTTTCAAGTAACTATCTGCGGCACCTTCAACAGCATTGTTTAATAAAATACTCATGATACGAACAAGATCAAGTAAATCTATTGACAGTCTAGTAATGATATCCTTTACTTCCAATGTAAACTCTACATCATTTTTTCGTGCATAGACAATCGATTGAGCAATTAAACTTCGTAAAGCAGAATCTTCTATATTATTTAAATCAAAGTAAGTATATTTTTCTGACCTCAATTTCTGATTTGCTTTTACTAGGACTTCATTGTAAACCCTGTTAATTTCTTGTAAATCTCCACTGTCAATCGCCATTTGCATGCTGACAAGCATCCCTGCATAGTCATGACGAAAACCTCGAATTTCATTATATAACTCCACAATTTCGTCAGTATAAGTCTGTAAATGTTTTTGTTCAAATTTCTTTTGTTTTAGAGCAATCTCTTTTTCAATTTGAACCTTGTAAGAGTTCATTGCAAAGAAGGTTAAAAGGAGCCCAACAAAAACTACGGATGATAAAATACTTCCAAAACTATTTAAATGAGAAATAGTACTCACGATATCTGAAATAAAAGAGACGATATGCAGGAAGATAAATACATATAGCACTTTTTTCAAAAAAGAATAGAGATATTCTTTGTCAAAATATTTAAGTTCTAGGTTGAAATAGGTAATAATTTTTTTAATTATAAAATAGGTTAATAACAAAACTACCAAAAAGAAAAGATCTTCATGTTGTAATGCTAATTGATCTCCTGTTATAGAGGATAAAGTTACCGATATGAATGTATGGGTAGTGTGATATAAAAGAGAAATTAATAAACTAATAAAAATTCCTTTATACTTATCATATTTCTTTAATCCTCTTAAATAACCATATATCACTAAAGGGAATAAAAATTTCTCTCCCCCTAATCCATGTAAAGATACAAAATAAAAGAAAAATTCAACTACTAACTGTAATATAAATAGCCAAATGCTGAACACATATAATTCTTTTTTAGTTGTTTTACAAATCCATTCATAATTTCTGCTAAGAATAAAAAGACCTAGAATAACTATTGCCAATCCGAATAAATTCATTATTTCCTACCCTAATTTTTAATTATTTTCTTTTTTGAAAAAGAAGACTACGTATTACGTCTGGAATTCTCCTTTCCCCACCTTGAATCTCCTGCAATTCTTTCTCCGTAAGCTTTTTAAACTGTTCCAATTTAACTGTGTTTTTCATAATAAAATCTCCTGTATTGTTTTTCTTGTAAATTAACTTACAAACCTATTATACAAAATGAAAATTATTTAAGAAAAATTTCTTCTCAACTGCACTGTTTTGTACCTGAAATGCACTTTTTTAAGAAAAAAGCTGGGAGTAATCCCAGCTTTTTCTCTAATGTACTGATCCCAGCAGGATTCGAACCTGCGACCGTTCGCTTAGAAGGCGAATGCTCTATCCAGCTGAGCTATGAGACCTAACATGACCATTCTATCAAAAAATAAGAGGTAAGTCAATCTTCTATTTATGATAAGGGGATCCCTGCTGAATGGTAAAAGCACGATAAATTTGTTCAACAAGAACTAATCTCATTAACTGATGTGGCAAGGTCAAACGTCCAAAGCTAACAGAGAGATTAGCACGATGCTTCACAGCAGGGAATAGTCCCAGACTCCCACCAATAATAAATGTAAGGGTAGAAAATCCCTTTATGGGAGCTTGTTCTAACTGCTTACTGAATTCCTCTGAAGAGAGAGTTTTTCCTTCAATTGCTAACACAACGACAAAATCTCTTTCTCCAATTTTGGAAAGAATTCGATTTCCCTCTATTTCTAATATTTTATGATTTTCTGACTCACTTGCCTTATCTGGAGTTTTTTCATCAGCTAATTCAATAATTTCTACAGTAGCAAAACGAGAAATTCGTTTGGTATATTCAGCAATTCCATCTTTAAGGTATTTTTCTTTTAATTTTCCTACTGTTACAATTTTTATTTTCATTCTTCTATTCTATCATATCCACACTTCATTTCACATCTTATACACAAAAAAATCATTCAAAATTACTAGTGAATTCACAGAATAACGTAAGTTATCCACAACTTGTGTAAAACTTTTACCTTTAAGCTTGAATTAAGTTAATAGATTTATACTTTAACCAAATAAAAAACAAACGGAGGCGTTTATGAAACACTTACAAACATTTTACAAAAAAGGAGTTACCTTTCTTATCATCATTCTGATAGGATTTTTGAGTGGTGCCCTAGGAAGTTTTGTGACACTGCAACTTTATCAAAAACAAGTAAGTCAAGCCACAAATAACACTACAAACACTGTTACTCAGACTTCCTACAAAAATGAAAATGCAACAACTCAGGCCGTTAATAAGGTAAAAGATGCCGTTGTGTCGGTCATCACTTATTCAGCAAATCGGCAAAATAGTGTTTTTGGAAATGACGAGACAGATACGGATACCGACTCTCAACAGGTAGCAAGTGAAGGTTCTGGTGTTATTTACAAAAAGAATGGGAAAGATGCCTACCTTGTGACAAATACCCACGTTATTAAAGGAGCTTCAAAAGTTGATATCCGTTTAGCAGACGGTACAAAAGTTCCTGGTGAAATTGTCGGTTCTGATACGTTCTCTGATATTGCTGTCGTAAAAATTTCTTCAGAAAAAGTCACAACCGTAGCAGAATTTGGAGATTCTAGCAAACTAAATGTTGGTGAGACTGCAATCGCAATTGGTAGTCCTCTAGGATCCGAATATGCCAATACAGTTACCCAAGGAATCATTTCAAGTCTCAATCGAAATGTCTCTCTAAAATCTCAAGATGGTCAAGCCATTTCTACAAAAGCTATTCAGACAGATACTGCCATTAACCCTGGTAACTCTGGTGGTCCACTTGTAAACATTCAGGGCCAAGTTATCGGGATTACATCAAGTAAAATTGCAAGTAATGGTGGAACCTCTGTCGAAGGTCTTGGTTTTGCAATCCCATCAAATGATGCTCAAAATATTATTAAACAGCTTGAAAGTGATGGTAAAGTGACTCGCCCTGCTCTTGGAATTCAAATGGTTAATTTAGCTAATATTGGAGCTAGTGATCTTAGAAAACTCAATATTCCAAGTAGCGTAACTTCTGGTGTAGTGGTAAAATCTGTTCAAAGTAATATGCCTGCATCTGGTCACCTTGAAAAATACGACGTTATTACCAAAGTTGACGACAAGGAGATTTCTTCGTCAACAGATTTACAGAGTGCTCTTTACAACCATTCTATCGGAGACACCATTAAAATCACCTACTATCGAAATGGGAAAGAGGAGACTACAACTGTTAAGCTAGATAAAAGTACAAGTGATTTAGAATCTTAATTGACATCAGTGTAAAGAAAACTTTACATATAATAAAAGATATGTTAGTGTAGAATCATGGAAAAATTTGAAATGATTTCTATCTCGGAAATACAAAAAAATCCCTATCAACCTCGGAAAGAATTTGATGTAAAAAAATTAAAAGAATTAGCTCAGTCAATCAAAGAAAATGGGCTAATCCAACCCATCATCGTTCGTCAATCTCCTGTAATTGGTTATGAAATCCTTGCAGGAGAGAGACGATATCGGGCTTCTCTCTTGGCTGGTCTGACTTCTATTCCAGCCGTTGTGAAACACCTCTCAGATCAGGAAATGATGATTCAGTCTATCATTGAGAATTTACAGAGAGAAAACTTGAATCCGGTTGAAGAGGCACGCGCCTATGAATCTTTAGTAGAAAAAGGATTTACTCACACTGAGATAGCGGATAAAATGGGAAAATCTCGTCCTTATATCACTAATTTTATTCGTTTGCTTTCCCTACCAGAGCATATCTTATCTGAAGTAGAAAATGGAAAAATTTCTCAAGCTCATGCACGTTCACTAGTTGGTTTGAATAAAGAGCGACAGGAATATTTCTTTCAACTAATCAAAAATGAAGATATCTCTGTGAGAAAGTTAGAAGCACTTCTTACAGAGAAAAAACAAAAGAAGCAGAAAAAAAGTGATTCTTTCATTAAAGATGAGGAAGATAAATTAAAAAAACAACTTGGATTAAATGTAGAAATTAAACTTTCTAAAAAAGATACTGGAAAGGTTATTATTTCTTTTTCAAACCAAGAAGAATATGACAGAATTATCAACAGCCTGAAATAAGGCTGTTCTTTTATTTTTTCAACCCACAAATTTATCCACTATTTTTTATAGCAAAAAACCAAATAATTCAAGGAAATCCCTCACTTATCCCCAACCTGTGGATAAAAAGTGTAAACATTGTGGATTCTTTTCCACAGATTGTGGAAAAATGCTAGCATCTATGGTAAAATAAGTCTAACAGTAAACCTTTTTACATCAAATATAGCAAAGGAGGGGATAATCGGTGAAAGAAAAACAATTTTGGAATCAAATCTTGGAATTGGCTCAAGAAAGATTGACACGTTCCATGTACGATTTCTATGCCACACCTGCTGAACTCATAAAAGTGGAGGGAAATGTAGCTACTATCTTTTTACCTAGACCTGAAATGGAAATGGTTTGGAAAAAACAACTCAAAGATATCATTGTGGCTGCTGGTTTTGAAGTTTATGATACTGAAATAAAAACTCAATTTGTCTTAACAAAGCCTGAGGAAGAATCTTCAACCTATGTCATGGATTCTGAAAATAGCAATCATTATGTTGCTTCACAGGCCAATCTTGCTATTCCATATTCTGAAACAGGATTGAAGGAAAAATATACCTTTGATAACTTTATTCAAGGAGATGGGAATATCTGGGCTAAGTCTGCTGCTCTGGCTGTTTCCGAAGATCTCGCCTTGACTTATAATCCCCTTTTCATTTATGGTGGTCCTGGACTAGGGAAAACCCACTTACTGAATGCTATCGGAAATGAAATTCTAAAAAATATTCCTGAAGCTCGGGTTAAGTATATTCCTGCTGAAAGTTTTATCAATGATTTTCTTGAACACCTGAGACTTGGGGAAATGGAGAAATTCAAAAAGACTTACCGTAGCCTTGATCTCTTACTGATCGATGATATCCAATCTCTCAGCGGTAAAAAAGTTGCAACTCAAGAAGAATTTTTCAATACCTTCAATGCTCTTCATAGCAATCAAAAACAAATCGTTCTGACTAGTGACCGAAGTCCTAAACATTTAGAGGGCCTTGAGGAAAGACTTGTCACGCGCTTTAGCTGGGGCTTGACTCAAAATATCACACCACCTGACTTTGAGACACGTATCGCCATTCTTCAGAGTAAAACGGAACATTTGGACTATAATTTTCAAAGCGATACACTAGAATACCTAGCAGGTCAATTCGATTCAAATGTTCGAGAACTTGAAGGAGCGATCAACGATATCACTTTAATTGCCAGAGTGAAGAAGATTAAGGATATCAGCATTGATATTGCGGCAGAAGCTATTAGAGCGCGCAAGCAAGATGTTAGCCAAATGCTAGTCATTCCAATTGACAAAATACAAACTGAAGTGGGGAATTTTTATGGAGTGAGTGTCAAAGAAATGAAGGGTACAAGACGAGTTCAAAACATCGTTTTGGCACGTCAGGTTGCTATGTATCTAGCTAGAGAACTGACAGATAATAGTCTTCCAAAAATCGGAAAAGAATTCGGAGGAAAGGATCACACCACCGTTATTCATGCCCATGCTAAAATTAAATCCTTGATTGACGAAGACGACAATTTACGTTTAGAAATAGAAGCAATCAAAAAGAAAATTAAGTAGCTTGTGGATAACTTTTCCTTTCTTATCTTTTTTATCCACATTTTTTAAACAAGCTAAAAAGCTTGAAGTCATTAAATAGAAATCAGTTTTCCACAGAATTCACACACTCTATTATTTCTATTATCCTTCTAATACTAAAAATAAATAAAGGAGAATCCATGATTCATTTTTCAATTAATAAAAATTTATTTCTACAAGCCCTAAATACCACAAAACGAGCAATTAGCTCCAAAAATGCTATTCCAATTTTATCAACCATCAAAATTGATGTTACCAATGAAGGTATTACTTTAATTGGCTCAAATGGTCAAATTTCCATTGAAAATTTCATTTCTCAAAAGAATGAAGATGCAGGTCTTTTGATTACTTCCTTAGGTTCGATTCTTCTTGAAGCTTCTTTCTTTATCAATGTTGTATCTAGTCTTCCAGATGTAACGCTAGATTTCAAAGAGATTGAACAAAAACAAATTGTCTTAACCAGTGGCAAATCAGAAATTACCCTAAAAGGTAAAGATAGCGAACAGTATCCACGAATCCAAGAAATTTCAGCTAGCACACCTTTGGTTCTTGAAACCAAACTACTCAAGAAAATTATCAATGAAACAGCTTTTGCTGCAAGTACACAAGAAAGTCGTCCAATCTTAACAGGTGTCCACTTCGTATTGAGCCAACACAAAGAACTAAAAACAGTTGCGACAGACTCACACCGCCTTAGTCAAAAGAAATTGACTCTTGAAAAAAATGGTGATGATTTCGATGTAGTAATTCCTAGTCGTTCTCTACGCGAATTCTCAGCGGTATTTACAGATGATATTGAAACTGTAGAGATTTTCTTTGCAAATAATCAAATCCTCTTTAGAAGCGAAAATATTAGCTTCTACACCCGTCTATTAGAAGGTAATTATCCTGATACAGATCGTTTGATTCCAACAGACTTTAACACTACAATTACTTTTGATGTCGTTAATTTGCGTCAATCTATGGAACGTGCTCGCCTCTTATCAAGTGCGACTCAAAATGGTACTGTGAAGCTTGAAATTAAAGGTGGTGTTGTTAGCGCCCATGTTCACTCTCCAGAAGTTGGTAAAGTAAACGAAGAAATCGATACGGAGCAGGTGACTGGTGATGATTTAACTATTAGTTTCAACCCAACTTACTTGATTGATTCTCTCAAGGCTTTAAATAGTGAAAAGGTAACTATTAGCTTTATCTCAGCTGTTCGTCCATTCACTCTTGTGCCAGCAGATACTGACGAAGACTTCATGCAGCTCATCACACCAGTTCGTACAAATTAAGTTAAAGAGGTTGAGCCTGGCTCGCCTCTTTTATGATATAATCAAAAAAGAAAAGGAGAGTAGTATGTATCAAGTTGGAAATTTTGTTGAGATGAAAAAACCACATGCTTGCACAATTAAATCAACAGGAAAAAAAGCTAATCGTTGGGAAATTACACGCGTAGGGGCAGATATCAAAATCAAATGTAGCAATTGTGACCACCTTGTCATGATGAGTCGCTATGATTTTGAACGAAAAATGAATAAGATTATTGACTAAGAACCCTTAGTTAGAGGGTTAGCAAGTTTTCCCTTTTTGTGTTATAATGTTAGGGATTGAAATGAGAACGGAGAATGAGAAACTATGGCTTTAACAGCAGGTATCGTTGGTTTGCCAAACGTTGGTAAATCAACCCTTTTTAATGCAATTACAAAAGCAGGAGCAGAGGCGGCAAACTACCCATTTGCGACTATTGATCCAAACGTTGGGATGGTGGAAGTTCCAGATGAACGCCTACAAAAACTAACGGAAATGATTACACCTAAAAAGACAGTCCCAACAACATTTGAATTTACAGATATTGCAGGGATTGTAAAAGGAGCATCAAAAGGAGAAGGGCTAGGAAATAAATTCTTGGCCAATATTCGTGAAGTAGATGCGATTGTTCACGTAGTTCGTGCTTTTGATGATGAAAATGTTATGCGCGAGCAAGGACGTGAGGATGCTTTTGTGGATCCACTTGCAGATATTGATACCATTAACCTGGAGTTGATTCTTGCTGACTTAGAATCAGTCAATAAGCGTTATGCGCGTGTAGAAAAGATGGCACGTACGCAAAAAGATAAGGAATCCGTAGCAGAGTTTAACGTTCTTCAAAAGATTAAACCTGTTCTTGAAGATGGAAAATCAGCACGTACTATTGAATTTACAGATGAAGAACAAAAGGTTGTCAAAGGTCTCTTCCTTTTGACGACTAAACCAGTTCTTTATGTTGCCAATGTGGATGAGGATGTAGTTTCAGATCCAGATTCTATCGACTATGTTAAACAAATTCGAGAATTTGCAGCGACAGAAAATGCAGAGGTAGTAGTTATTTCTGCGCGTGCTGAAGAAGAAATTTCTGAGTTAGACGATGAAGATAAGCAAGAGTTTCTTGAAGCACTTGGCTTGACAGAATCAGGTGTTGATAAGTTGACTCGTGCAGCTTACCACTTGCTTGGACTCGGAACTTACTTTACAGCTGGTGAAAAAGAAGTCCGTGCTTGGACCTTTAAGCGTGGGATGAAGGCTCCTCAAGCAGCTGGTATTATCCACTCAGACTTTGAAAAAGGTTTTATTCGTGCAGTGACCATGTCATATGAGGATTTAGTGAAATACGGATCTGAAAAGGCTGTAAAAGAAGCTGGACGCTTGCGTGAAGAAGGAAAAGAATATATCGTTCAAGATGGCGATATCATGGAATTCCGCTTTAATGTCTAATAACATTTAATAAATAGTGTCAATTAGGTTGGAAAAAAAATTCCAACCCTTTTGGCTTTTGAAAGGAAAATAAATGACTAAATTACTTGTAGGATTGGGAAATCCAGGGGATAAATATTTTGAAACCAAGCACAACGTTGGATTTATGTTGATTGACCAACTAGCTAAAAGACAAAATGTCACCTTTACACACGACAAGATATTTCAAGCTGACCTAGCCTCTTTTTTCCTCAATGGCGAAAAAATTTATCTTGTCAAACCAACGACCTTTATGAATGAAAGTGGAAAAGCAGTTCATGCTTTATTGACTTACTATGGTTTGGATATTGAAGATTTACTCGTCATTTACGATGATCTTGACATGGAAGTTGGGAAAATTCGTTTAAGAGCAAAGGGCTCAGCAGGTGGCCATAATGGTATCAAGTCTATTATTCAACATATTGGAACCCAAGTATTTAACCGTGTTAAAATAGGAATTGGAAGACCCCAAAAAGGCATGTCTGTTGTTCACCATGTTTTAAGTAAGTTTGATCAAGATGACTATGTAGGTATTTTACAGTCAATTGACAAGGTTGACGATGCTGTAAATTATTATTTACAAGAGAAAAATTTTGAGAAAACGATGCAGAGGTATAATGGATAAATGGTGGCTTTATTAGATTTATTCTCAGAAAATGATCAGATAAAAAAATGGCATCAAAATCTGACAGATAAGAAAAGACAACTAATACTAGGACTGTCAACTTCTACCAAGGCTCTTGCAATTGCAAGTAGTTTAAAAAAAGAAAAAAAGATTGTGCTACTGACATCGACTTATGGAGAAGCAGAACGAATTATCAGTGATCTTCTTTCTCTCTTAGGAGAGGAATTTGTCTATCCATTTTTGGTAGATGACTCTCCTATGGTAGAGTTTTTGATGTCTTCACAAGAAAAAATCATTTCGCGAGTTGAAGCCTTGCGTTTTTTAACTGATTCATCTAAGAAAGGGATCTTAGTTTGTAATATCGCAGCAAGTCGATTGATTTTACCTTCTCCAACTGGATTTAAAGAAAGTATTATAAGGATTGCAGTCGGTAAAGAATATGACCAACATGACCTTCTTCACAAATTAAAGGAAATCGGTTATCGAAAAGTTACTCAAGTACAGGCTCAAGGGGAGTTTAGTATTCGAGGAGATATTTTAGATATTTTTGAGATGTCTCAGTTAGAACCTTTCCGGATTGAGTTTTTTGGTGATGAAGTAGATGGTATTCGTACTTTTGAAGTCGAAACACAATTATCAAAAGAAAATCAGACAGAACTCACTATCTTTCCAGCTAGTGATATGCTTTTGAGAGAAAAGGATTATCAACGAGGACAATCAGCTTTAGAAAAGCAAATTTCGAAGACTCTGTCACCAATTTTGAAATCCTATCTAGAAGAAATTTTGTCAAGTTTTCATCAAAAACAAGTACATTCAGATAGTCGAAAGTTTTTGTCCTTATGTTATGATAAAACATGGACTGTATTTGATTATATTGAAAAAGACACGCCAGTATTCTTTGATGACTATCAAAAATTGATGAATCAGTATGAAGCCTTTGAAAGAGAATTAGCGCAATACTTTACAGAAGATTTACAGAATGGTAAATCATTTTCTGGGATGCAGTATTTTGCAGATACAGAGCAAACCTATAAAAAACAAAGTCCAGTTACCTTTTTCTCTAATCTTCAAAAGGGTTTAGGAAATCTCAAGTTTGATCACATTTATCAATTTAATCAATATCCTATGCAGGAGTTTTTCAATCAATTTTCTTTTCTTAAAGAAGAAATTGAGCGATATAAAAAAATGGACTACACCATTGTTTTGCAGTCTAGCAATTCAATGGGAAGTAAAACATTGGAGGATGTTTTAGAGGAATACCAGATCAAATTGAATTCCAGAGATAAGTCAAGTATCTGTAAAGAATCTGTAAACTTGATTGAGGGTAATCTAAGACATGGTTTTCATTTTGTAGATGAAAAAATTCTCCTGATTACTGAACATGAGATTTTTCAAAAGAAATTAAAACGTCGTTTTAGAAGACAACATGCTTCAAATGCAGAGCGATTAAAAGATTATAATGAACTTGAAAAAGGGGACTACGTTGTTCACCATATCCATGGAATTGGTCAATATCTAGGAATTGAAACAATTGAAATCAAAGGGATTCACCGTGATTATGTCAGTGTACAGTATCAAAATGGTGACCAAATCTCCATCCCAGTAGAGCAGATTCAGTTACTGTCCAAATATGTTTCAAGTGATGGGAAACCTCCTAAACTCAATAAATTAAATGACGGTCATTTCAAAAAGACCAAGCAAAAAGTTAAGAACCAGGTAGAGGATATAGCTGACGATTTAATCAAACTGTATTCTGAGCGTAGTCAGTTGAAGGGTTTTGCTTTCTCAGCTGATGATGATGATCAACATGCTTTTGATGATGCCTTCCCTTATGTTGAAACGGATGATCAACTCCGTAGTATTGAGGAAATTAAGAGAGATATGCAGGATTCTCATCCCATGGATCGACTTTTGGTTGGGGATGTTGGTTTTGGGAAGACTGAGGTTGCAATGCGTGCAGCATTTAAGGCTGTCAATGATCACAAACAGGTGGTCGTTCTAGTTCCGACGACGGTTTTAGCACAACAACACTATACGAATTTTAAGGAAAGATTCCAAAATTTTGCTGTTAATATTGATGTGTTGAGTCGCTTTAGAAGTAAAAAAGAGCAGGCAGAGACACTTGAAAAACTGAAAAATGGTCAAGTTGATATTTTGATTGGAACGCATCGTGTTTTATCAAAAGATGTCGTATTTTCTGATTTGGGCTTGATGATTATTGATGAAGAACAACGATTTGGTGTCAAGCATAAGGAAACTTTGAAAGAACTGAAAAAACAAGTAGATGTTCTAACCTTGACAGCAACGCCGATTCCTCGTACTCTTCATATGTCTATGCTGGGAATCCGAGATTTGTCTGTTATTGAAACTCCTCCAACTAATCGCTATCCAGTACAAACCTATGTATTGGAGAAAAATGATAGTGTGATTCGTGATGCTGTCTTGCGTGAAATGGAGCGTGGAGGTCAAGTTTACTATCTTTACAACAAAGTTGACACGATTGACCAGAAGGTTTCAGAATTACAGGAGTTGATTCCAGAGGCTTTGATTGGGTATGTTCATGGACAAATGAGTGAAATTCAGTTGGAAAACACTTTATTGGACTTTATTGAAGGACAATATGATATTTTGGTGACAACTACTATTATTGAAACAGGGGTAGATATTCCAAATGCCAATACCTTATTTATTGAAAATGCAGACCATATGGGCTTGTCAACCTTGTATCAATTAAGAGGAAGAGTCGGTCGTAGTAATCGTATTGCTTATGCTTATCTTATGTATCGCCCAGAAAAATCAATCAGTGAAGTCTCTGAGAAGAGATTAGAAGCAATCAAAGGGTTTACAGAATTGGGATCAGGATTTAAGATTGCTATGCGAGATCTTTCGATTCGTGGAGCAGGAAATCTATTAGGAAAATCGCAGTCTGGTTTCATTGATTCTGTTGGTTTTGAATTGTATTCTCAGTTACTAGAGGAAGCTATCGCTAAACGTAACGGTAATGGGAACACAAGAACCAAAGGGAATGTTGAGTTGATTTTACAAATCGATGCCTATCTTCCTGACACTTATATTTCTGATCAACGACATAAGATTGAAATTTACAAAAAAATTCGTCAAATTGACAACCGTGTCAACTATGAAGAACTACAAGAAGAATTGATAGATCGCTTTGGAGAATACCCAGATGTAGTAGCATATCTTTTAGAGATTGGTTTGGTCAAGTCATACTTGGATAAGGTCTTTGTAGAACGTGTGGAGAGAAAAGAAAATAAGATTACAGTTCAATTTGAAAAAGTCACTCAACGACTGTTCTTGGCTCAAGATTATTTTAAAGCCTTATCTGCAACGAACTTAAAAGCAGCTATAGCGGAGAATAGAGGATTAATGGAAGTCATATTCGATGTCCGAAACAAGAAGGATTATGAAATTTTAGAAGGTCTGCTGATTTTTGGAGAAAGTTTATTAGAGATAAAAGAATCAAAGGAAGCTAATTCTCTTTGACGTTTTTCTTCTATAAAAAGGATAAAAATGGTACAATAATAATTTGAGGTAATAAAAATGAGATTAGACAAATATTTAAAAGTATCACGAATTATTAAGCGCCGTACAGTCGCAAAGGAAGTAGCAGATAAAGGTAGAATCAAGGTAAATGGAATCTTGGCCAAAAGTTCAACGGATTTAAAAGTTGATGACCAAGTTGAAATTCGTTTTGGAAATAAGTTGTTGCTTGTTAAAGTACTAGAGATGAAAGATAGTACAAAAAAAGAAGATGCAGCAGGCATGTATGAAATTATCAGTGAAACACGGGTAGAAGAAAATGTCTAAAAATATTGTACAGATGAACAATCCTTTTATTCAAAATGAACACCAACGTCGTCGTTACCTGATGAAAGAGAGACAAAAACGAAATCGCTTTATGGGTTGGGTTCTTATTTTGATGATTTTATTGTTTATTTTACCAACTTATAACTTGGCCCAAAGCTATAATCAGTTACTGCAACGTCGTCAGCAATTGACAGAGTTGAAAGAACAATACCAAACTCTTAGTGATGAAAAGGATAAGGAATCTGCTTTTGCTGCGAAGTTGAAAGATGAAGACTATGTAGCAAAATATGCACGCGCCAAGTACTATTACTCAAAGAAACGAGAAGCAATTTATACCATTCCGGATTTGCTTCCGAGGTAAAGTCATGGAAAATTTATTAGAAGTTGTTGAGCAATTTTTAAGTTTATCAGATGAAAAATTAGAGGAATTAGCAACTAAAAATCATTTATTACGAGTACAAGAAGAAAGGGAAGGGAAGAATGCGTAAGTTCTTAGTAGTGTTATCACTACTATCTGTTTTTATCATAACTTCAAGAGTAGTTAGCACGGAAAAACAGCTTCCTTACTCTTCACAAGAAATTTATTATCTAACTGAGTCTGATCATGGATTTTACTATAAAGAAGTTCTTGAATCGCCAATGGTTTACGGAGAAACGGCTATCTATGCAAATGAGGATTTGATTAAGGAGTCTGGAAAATTGACTCCTGGAACCACCTTTAAAATCGTAGAATGGCGTTTGAATAGACAAGGTATTCCTGTTTTTAAATTAAACAATCATCAATTTATCGTTGCAGATAAGCGCTTAGTCTATGATCAAAGTCAAGTTCAAACTCAAAATAGACAAGTATGGTTGGACCCGGGTTTTGTCATCTATAACAGTCCTTATGGTGCTAAAGAAATTTCTTCATCCCTCTCTCCCTATCAACGCGTAACAGTAGATAGAACCCTCTTTGCTGAGGGACAAGAATTTCTTCATATTGATCAAGTTGGGTGGGTATCCAAAGAGTTCGTCTCAGAAGAAGATAATCGTATCCAGAAGGTTCAAGAAGTCTTGTCAAACAACTATCAGAATGAAAATTATTCTATTTATGTTAAACAGCTGAGTACAGGAAAAGAAGCTGGGGTGAATGAAGACAGCAAACTCTATGCAGCTAGCATCTTGAAACTAGCCTATCTTTATTACGCTCAAGATAAGATAAATCAGGGGGAATATACGCTGAACAGTAACTTCAAGTATATCCCAGAGGTAAATAACTTTCCCGGATCCTATAAACCAGAAGGTAGTGGTAGTTTACCTAAAACAGGAGACAACAAAGACTACAGCCTCCAACAATTAATTACCAAGGTAACAAAGGAGTCTGACAATGTTGCTCATAATATTTTAGGTTATTATGTGACCAATCAATCTGACGGGGCTTTTAAAGAGAAAATGTCTACTATTATGGGTGAAAATTGGGATGTGAATGATAAATTAACTTCTTCAAAAATGGCTGGAAAGGTCATGGAAGCTATTTATAATCAGAATGGCTTTGTACTAGAGTCTCTAAGTAAGACGAATTTTGATAACCAACGAATTGCGAAAGGTGTTTCGGTTAAGGTAGCTCATAAAATTGGAGATGCTGACGAGTTCAAACATGATACTGCCATTGTCTTTACAGACTCACCTTTCATTCTCTCTATTTTCACTAAAAATTCTGATTATGATACCATTGCTAAGATAGCTAAGGATGTCTATGAGGTTCTAAAATGAAGGACCAGGATTTTTTAAATCATTTTCTCCAAAAAGAGTATTTCAAAAAACATTCTAAGGTCGTATTAGCTCTGTCTGGTGGATTGGATTCGATGTTTTTATTCCATCTATTGTCTACTTATCAAAATGAGTTGGAAATTGAGCTGATTGTAGCACATGTCAATCACAAGCAGAGAAGTGAGTCTGACTGGGAGGAAAATGAACTAAGGAAGTTAGCTGATGCAGCTGAACTTCCTATTTATATCACAAGTTTTTCAGGAGACTTTTCAGAAGCGAGTGCTCGAGAGTTTCGCTATGATTTTTTTAGAAAAATCATGAAAGAGGTTGGAGCGACTGCCTTGGTCACTGCCCACCATGCAGATGATCAGGTTGAAACGATTTTGATGCGCTTGATTCGAGGGAGTCGGTTACGTCATTTAACAGGGATAAAAGAAAGTCAAGTAGTTGATGGAATTGAAATCATTCGTCCCTTGTTGTATTTTCATAAAAAGGATTTTCCACCAATTGTTCATTTTGAAGATCAAACAAATCAGGAAAATGCCTATTTTCGCAATCGTATTCGAAATAGGTATTTACCAGAACTTGAAAAAGAAAATCCTCGTCTTAAATCCGCTCTTTTAGATTTAGGAAGGGAAATTTCAGATTACCAAGCAGCAATAACGGAGCTTTCTAAACAAATTGATGTGGAAGATTTGAATGAGCTCTTTTCATACTCTCAACAAACTCAAGGGATTTTACTCCAGAACTATCTGAATCAATTTCCAGACTTAAATCTGACAAAGGCTCAGTTTGCTGAAGTTCGACAGATTTTAGCAACTAGAAGCCAGTATCGTCATTCTCTTAAAAATGACTATGAATTGATAAAAGGGTATCAGAATTTTCGAGTTTGTAAAATCAGTCCTCAGGCTGATGAAAAGGAAGATGAACTTGTGTTACACTATCAAAATCAAGTTCGATATATGGGTCATTTATTTTCTTTCGGTATCCCTATTGAAGGGAATTCTGTTCAAAAAGTAACAGTTTCACGGGAGACACCTGTACATATTAGATGTCGAAAACCTGGCGATGTTATTACCCTGAATGGTCATCGAAAGAAACTGAGACGTTTATTTATAGATTTGAAAATCCCTATTGAAAAACGAAAAACAACTCCTATTATTGAGCAATTTGGAGAAATTATCTCAATTTTAGGAATTGCGACCAGTGATTTGAGTAAAAACACGAAAAATGATATAATGAACACTGTACTTTATATAGAAAAAATAGATAGGTAAAAAGATGTTAGAACACGATATTAAAAAAATCCTTGTTTCACATGATGAAATTACAGAAGCAGCTAAAAAGCTAGGTGCGCAGCTAACCAAAGACTATGAGGGGAAAAATCCAATTCTCATTGGTATTTTAAAAGGATCGATTCCTTTTATGGCTGAATTGGTCAAACATATTGATACGCATATTGAGATGGACTTCATGATGGTATCTAGCTACCATGGTGGAACAGCAAGTAGTGGTGTCATCAATATCAAGCAAGACGTGACTCAAGATATCAAGGGAAGACATATTCTATTTGTAGAAGATATCATCGATACAGGTCAAACTTTGAAGAATTTGAAAGATATGTTTATTGCAAGAGAAGCAGCTTCGGTTAAAATTGCGACTTTGTTGGACAAACCAGAGGGACGTGTTGTTGAAATTGAGGCAGATTATACTTGCTTTACTATTCCAAATGAGTTTGTAGTAGGATATGGTTTGGACTACAAAGAAAATTATCGTAACCTTCCTTATGTTGGAGTATTGAAAGAAGAAGTTTATTCAAATTAGAAAGAGCATTCTTTAATGAAAAAACAAAATAATGGTTTAGTTAGAAATCCATTTCTATACTTGTTAATTATCTTCTTCCTAGTGACAGGATTCCAGTATTTTTACTCTGGAAATACTGCTGGACGAAGCGAAAAAATTAACTATACAGAATTGGTAAAAGAAATTACAGCAGACAATGTAAAAGAATTGACCTATCAGCCAAATGGTAGCATCATTGAGGTGTCTGGTGTTTATAAAAATCCTAAGACTAGTAAAGAAGAAACAGGGATTCAATTTTTCACTCCTACTGCTACAAAAGTAGAAAGATTCTCAAGTACCATTCTTCCGTCGGATTCAACAGTTTCAGAATTGCAAAAACTTGCTTCTGAACATCAGTCTGAGGTAACGGTTAAACATGAGAGTTCAAGTGGTATGTGGATCAATATCCTTGTCTCTGTTGTGCCATTTGCTATTCTCTTCTTCTTCCTCTTTTCTATGATGGGAAATATGGGAGGAAATAATAGTAGAAATCCAATGAGTTTTGGACGTAGCAAGGCTAAGGCTGCTAACAAAGAAGATATCAAGGTACGATTCTCAGATGTTGCGGGTGCCGAGGAAGAAAAACAAGAATTAGTCGAAGTTGTTGAATTCCTAAAAGATCCAAAACGATTTACAAAGCTTGGTGCGCGTATTCCTGCGGGTGTTCTTTTGGAGGGGCCTCCCGGGACAGGTAAAACCTTACTTGCTAAGGCAGTTGCTGGAGAAGCAGGAGTTCCATTCTTTAGCATCTCAGGATCTGACTTTGTAGAAATGTTTGTCGGAGTTGGTGCAAGCCGTGTTCGTTCTCTTTTTGAGGATGCAAAAAAAGCAGCACCAGCCATCATCTTTATCGATGAAATTGATGCTGTTGGTCGCCAACGTGGTATCGGCCTCGGTGGAGGAAATGATGAACGTGAGCAAACCTTGAACCAACTCTTAATTGAAATGGATGGTTTTGAGGGAAATGAAGGAATTATCGTCATCGCTGCAACAAACCGTTCAGATGTCCTTGATCCTGCTCTACTACGCCCGGGACGTTTTGATAGAAAAGTCTTGGTTGGTCGTCCTGATGTTAAAGGTCGTGAAGCAATCTTGAAAGTTCACGCTAAAAATAAACCTCTGGCAGACGATGTTGATTTGAAATTAGTTGCCCAACAAACCCCAGGTTTTGTGGGAGCTGACTTGGAAAATGTTCTAAATGAGGCAGCCTTGGTTGCAGCCCGTCGCAACAAGTCAGTCATTGATGCTTCAGATATTGATGAGGCAGAGGACAGAGTGATTGCTGGACCATCTAAGAAAGATAAAACAGTATCACAAAGAGAACGTGAATTGGTTGCCTACCATGAGGCTGGACATACCATTGTTGGTTTAGTCTTGTCAAATGCTCGTGTTGTTCATAAAGTGACCATCGTGCCACGTGGACGTGCAGGCGGATACATGATTGCACTTCCTAAAGAAGACCAAATGCTTCTTTCTAAAGAAGATATGAAAGAGCAATTGGCAGGTTTGATGGGTGGTCGTGTAGCTGAAGAGATTATCTTTAATGTCCAAACTACAGGAGCTTCCAATGATTTTGAACAAGCTACACAGATGGCGCGTGCAATGGTTACTGAATACGGTATGAGTGAAAAACTTGGTCCAGTTCAATACGAAGGTAATCATGCTATGTTTGGTGCACAAAGTCCTCAAAAATCAATTTCAGAGCAAACAGCCTATGAGATTGATGAGGAAGTGCGTTCATTATTAAATGAAGCACGAAACAAAGCAGCTGAAATTATTCAATCAAATCGTGAAACCCACAAGTTGATTGCAGAGGCATTGTTGAAATACGAAACATTGGATAGTACTCAAATTAAATCTCTTTACGAAACAGGAAAAATGCCTGAGACAGTAGAAGAGGAATCACATGCCCTATCTTATGATGAAGTAAAATCAAAAATGAGTGAAGAAAAATAACCCCAGAGAGGCCAGGCCTCTCTTTTTGTATGCAGTTAAGGTAGCGAGAAGTACAGAAGAGGAGAAGTAGATCAAAGGCTTGATGCATTTTGTTAAACTAAATGCAGAAAGGAGAGGTCTATGAATCTGAAAGAACTATACGAAGAAAGTAAAGGGATCGTCCATAAGTGTCGCAAAGAATACCATTTACATCTGTGGGAGAAAGAGGACTGGGAGCAGGAGGGGATGCTGTGCCTGTATGAGCTGGTCAGTCACCATCCAGAGTTACTAGTTGGTGAACGTCGCCGATTATATGTGTGCTTTAAAACCAAATTCCGCAATCGCATCCTAGACTACATCCGTAAACAGGAAAGTCACAAGCGCCGTTTCGACAAAGAGCCTTATGAGGAGGTGAGCGAAATCAGCCATCGCCTAGGAGAAAAA